>NZ_RZTO01000009.1:0-26517 GCF_003997225.1 Mesorhizobium sp. M2C.T.Ca.TU.002.02.1.1 | reverse complement strand
ATACTAAGAGAGCATGTCGTTAGGCTAATTTCGAAGAAGCGGCCGCGTCCGCTTCGGCAGGACTTCTTCGTGCCCGAAGGGTACGAGCCGCCAAGCCCGACATTCGACAACGACCTGCGAAAACGCGTTGCAAATCCTGCCACTCCGCTGACGGTTTTGTGGGGCACGCCGGGCCGCGGAAAAAGCACGTACCTGAGCTACCTCTCGCAGGAATTGCACACGGCCGGCGAAGCGGTCATTCGGCACCATTATTTCTTATCGGCAGAGGACTCGAGTGCAAACCGTACCTCGTACACCGATATAGCGATGTCGCTCTACGAGCAGCTTCTCAGCAGGTATCCGGAATTTACTGCTGGCGTGACGGAGGATCCGGACAATCTAAGGCAAGGTCTTGCGGTCGCTGCCGATAACCTGGCTAGCGAAGGTAAGCGTCTTTATCTTATCGTGGACGGTCTCGATCACGTTTATCGCGACACGCACCGCACCGATCAACTTAATCATCTTTTCAACGCCTTATTTCCGCTGCCCGACAATCTTGCGTTGATCGTCGGAACGCAGCGGGTTGCGGACGACCAGCTTCCTTCGAAGCTTTTGCTCAACGCTACGCCTCCCGACTGGATCGATATCCCCAGGATGGACGAAGTTGCAGTCCGGCGTTGGCTCGAGACGCAAGATGGATCTCGACCGATCGCCGTTCGTTGGAGCGACCGCCGCGCGGAAGAGATCGACAAGATCGGCGCGGCACTTTTCAAAATCAGCCAGGGTCACCCTCTTCATCTAATATATGCTTTCGAAGGACTCGTTCGGTTCGGAGAACCGTTGGACGAAGACATCGTCTTGGCGCTACCCCCTTGTCCAGACGGAGATATCCGCACCTATTACAAGAGTTTGTGGATCCGGATCGGTGAACGATCGCGCGCCGTTTTGCATGCGCTGGCAGGATCCGACTTTCTCTGGCCGAGCGTGGGCATCCGTCAGTGCATAGGCGAATTCGGCGAGATCGCCTTTCTGCTGGAGCCGCACAACTCGGGAATGATGCCCTTCCATGGGAGTATCTTTGCCTGGGTTCGAGAGCGCGATGATCACAAAGAAAACTACGAAGTCCTTTTGCCGAAAATCGTCGCGTGGCTCGAGAAGGACGCCCCCGAGTACTGGAGATGGGGATGGCTTTGGCTCACACAGGCTCGGGCCGGAAACACAACCCCTCTTCTGACGGGCACCACTAGAGCTTGGGCAGTAAACTCGCTCGCTAACGGCTGGCCCGAAACGCAGATTCAAAACATTCTGGCCGCGGCAGAAGCGGTGACCTTTGCAGCCTTCGATCTTGCGGCAACCGTTCGCCTGCGCTCGATAAAAACGCGCGTGAGCAACGTCCGCGAATACCAGGCTTGGGACTTCGGGGCTTTTAGAGGGGCCGCTTTGTCGATTGCGGACAACCGGCAACAGGCGCTCAACTTTTTGGACAACTTGGAGGAGCTAACCAACGACGAATTGGCAGCGCTCGCTCGTCACGGTCCCGAAGCTCTGCGCAATGAGCTTGTCGAAGGCTGTTTTACGGAGCTGATCCGGCGAATAAACACGTGGATCGTGCTTCGTCATCGTCCCTTCGACGACTTCGAAAAGCTCACAAGGGCATTTCTCGAAGTCGCTGCGCTCGACGGCGCAGAACGCGTGCCGCGGGTGATGAAGTTCCTTCGCGGGTATAAAAAGCCCGAACCCTACGTCGCTCGATACGTAGAACTGTTGGCGCGAGTGCATAGCGTGGACGCTCTGAGCGATGTCGGAGACTCCTTGAAGGGCGCTAAGTGGGCAGAGCTCAGACGAAAAATCCAAGAGCACATTCTTCGTTCCGCATTGTTCGTCGGCGCCGATCCCCTGCAAATGATAAAGAAGGGCCGCTTTAAGCAATCTCCCTTGGTCGCGGGAGTGCTTTCCTACAAGGCTCCGACACAAAAGTGCGAAGTCGAGATCCCGCCCCCTCCGGCTGACCCGCTTCGCGAGCGTTCGACACCCGCTGACAACGTCGATCTACAAAGGCTCTACATTGACTTTTTCTGGAGCGAGCTTCGCGCCGAGATTGCCTCGCCGGGAGGACCGTTCGTTTACCCTGGTCTCACACGCGGAGGCTTAGGGTTCATAGATACGGCGCTGGACTGCCTCGAGGATTGCGCCAAAACTCTCGTCTCCGGCGCGATGCCATGGACCTTTTCGACGCCATTCTTAATGGCTGCGGACGTTCCGAAGATACCGTTCGCGGGTCGAACTGAGTCGGTCCAGGCTCAATATCTGGGGTTCCGGAATGCTCTCAATATGATCGCCTTGGATGTGCATCTTGCGGGTCTACCCGATAAGAACCTCCCCGGCATACCTCCGTACGAACTCGCCGCTGCGCGCGGCTCGGTGCACTGGATCGACGAAGTCTGGATCGATGCGAATGCAGAAGATCGCATCCGCTATCTAAGCGCGGAAGCGGCTGACGACCTTCTAGAAGAGTTGACTCAAAATCTCTCGGAAATGTTGTCCGAGTTCAATGAGAGGGCGGATCGGTGGACCAAGTACGCCTCACTATCGCATCTCTACGGGGTGGGCGATCCGGGATCGCTCATGCAACGAGCGTCGTCCTGCTTGCTTGGATATGGGTACCGTAAGGATATTTTTGCCTTCGAAGTCCTGCATAGCGTTCGAGATATGCACGCACACGATCCGAGCGAAACCGAACGCTGGATTGGGACGCTCGCCCCGATTGTCGATGCCATAGTCGACTTTACGGACGGCGATGAAACAAGGCATGCGCGCAGCGAGATCATCGGCGTCGTCGCGAAAACGCAGCCCCATTTGCTGCCGAAATTCTATGTGCATCACCTCGATGCCGACGAATGGTATTTGGCCGACAAGAGCCTCGAGAGCTTCATTGAGATTGCCGACCTGGAAGGTCCTGAGGCGGCTGCGCTGGCAGGAACGTTGCTCGATCGTGGAACGCTCGACGAACTTAGCAAGCGCGCACACACGTCCGCCACGGCGCAAGCGCTTCTGGAGCGGCAAACGGCGTTTCTGGGCGGTTTACACACCCCCCGGAAGCGGAGCTATTCGACACCTGACAGAGAGCTGACACCTGAAGAGAAAAAAGCGACGGAGCAGGATCCTACCGCATTCGCTTCGAACGATTTCGCAGGGATAGCCAAGGCCGTCGGCGAGCTGCATTTTCACTATTCGAAGAATAAGGATTTTCTTTCCCGCTGGCTTCGCCACTGGCATGCCAAGGGTAAGTCTCGAGACGCCCTTGCGTCGATTAAGGCATATTTCGGCGCGGGGAAACGGACGTACGGCGTCGATGAATTGCTCGACGTTGCCTTCGAGGTGAGCTTAGAGGTCGAAGGCAAGGATGCCGCCTACCCCTGGCTGGTCCAAGCTCATATACGCCGTCGTGGATGGTCGAGCTACTACACTTCTGATGAGGAGGTCGCGGCCCGTCTCAAGACAGCCGCGCGCGTTTATCCGGACCGCTGGAAGGACTTCATTCGCGACACATCGGCGTCGGAGGATTATTTCGCCAGGCGTGGCGCCAGTTTCTCGATAGGTTTTCACCATCTAGTCCGTTATCTGCTTGTCGCCGGGCAAATAGCCGAGGCGATGAAAGTCACGGCTGCGTTCGTTTCGACTCTCGAAGACGAGACCGAAGACCAGCCTATCCCGGAGGCAACATGGCTTCGGTAACGGCACGCCACACTATGGCTATCCTCATGCAGCGGCTAAAATGGCCGGTGCCGATGGTGCGATGGCGAGCGGCCCGCGAGATTAGAGGATTGCTCCAGTCGGACAAGACGCGTGTCGACATGACGGCGGAGCTCTTAGACTTCCTGGAATTTTGCACGACGGAATCGGAGGTGTGCTCGGTATTATGCCTGCTTTTCCTAACCGAGAGTAAAGCCCGTCCAAGCCGACACGACGTCGCTGCGAGGATAAAATGCCCGTCGATCCTCGCTGACGTACTCTTAGAGAAAACGTTCGGATTCGGCGCCGCGCTCGGCGGCTGGGAGGTAGCGCACTCGGGCGAAGCGCCCATTTTCTTTCGGCCAGACGAATATTTTCTCAATCACAAAGGGGCGCACATCCCGCCCACATTTTACAACGAGCTTCGGAAAATCGAGCGCTCGACCGGCCTACCTTTCAGACAACAATGGGCATGGGAGTGGCACAATCTACGCGAAAAACTTGGAGCCAGTCTTACCTCGTATGCGCATTATTTCGACGAATATGGCGATACCCGGTCCGGTGTGAAGGGACAGTATCTGCAGCGGCAAACGGAAGTCTTTCGCTCCGCGCACATTCGCGCCTTCGCGTTCGCAGTTTCCGAGTGGGGCATGCCGCTAAAGCTGGCAGGCAATTATCTGGTCGAGCATATTCCAGCGATCGGCGGGATTTTTGATCTCGATTTGAGCCCGAAGCCCGAATCTCTAGGCGATTTGCCCACGAAGGCTTTTGCAGAGGGAAGCGATCTAGAGGGCGTATTGGCCGAGTGGGTTGAGGCTAACCGAAACGCGGAGATGCCTGCTGTGTCTTTCGGCAGTCCGTTTCCTCTGGATTTGGCACGGTACGGCGATCTGAGAGTGGGCGCCTATTTCGTTTCGTCCGACTTCGAGATGAGGAACGATCACGGACCGTTCGAACCTATGGACTTCACTCTCGCTACGGAATCGCTTTCGATCGAAGGTGCTATTCGGGATGTAGACATCAAGCATATGAAACGCGACGGGAAGGCCGGCTGGTGCGCGCCGGTATGCACGTCATTATTTCCGATTCCGTACGGGTTCTGGAGTTCAGACTATTTTGCGCTCGGCCTTCGTTTCCTAGCACCGTATTGTCTTCCTAAGGAATCCGCCACCCGAGTGAGGGCTGGAGCCCTAGAGTTGGTCTCAGGTGAGGCGGTGGTTTCGAGGACGCGCATCTGGAACGACGTATGGACTCCTGCATACATCCCTGAAGGACATACGCGTTGCGGAGCGATTGCGGAGATAGAGAAGGGTGTGTTCGAAGCCCTTCCAACCCGTGCACCCAAGGGATCGAAGCTCGCCTGGTACATCGAGACAAGTATCTGGACGCGGGAAACCGACTACGGAGATTACGCCATGAAGAAGCGACGCGCGCTGATTTTGGATGACGCTGTCTAGCGGTCGCCGATTCTCAGGGCCGACACAGCCAAGCTCTCCAACCAAGATTTCGGTTCCAGGTGTGTTGTTGGCACAAAAAATCATCGTCGGGTTACGCCACCGAACCGAAGACGCCGCATGTGCGCAGTCAGATTACGGCCGACCAAGCCTAGAAGCTTGGTGAAGTTCAAGGTTGCTTTCAAGAGCTAGAGTCTTTCACGTTTTGACGGAAGCGTATCCGGCGTTTTCGAAGTAGTTCTTGCATTCGGCTGCCTCGATGGTTTCGACGAGGTGGCCGATGTGGCGCCAGGTTTCCTCGACGGTGCGTTTCTGCGCCTGGCGCATCCAGTGCTTGATCTTGGCGAAGGCCTGTTCGATCGGATTGAGGTCCGGTGGGTAGGGCGGCAGGTACCAGAGCCTGGCGCCAGCGGCCTTGATCATCTGCCTGATGGCCGCGGACTTATGGCTTCCCAGGTTGTCCATGACGACGATATCGCCGGGCTTCAGCACGGTGATGAGCTGCTGTTCGACATAAGCGCGGAAGCATTGGCCGTTGATCGGTCCGTCGAAGACGCAAGGTGCCGCGAGCCGATCGCAGCGCAGCGCGCCGAGGAAAGTCAGCGTGCGCCAGTGGCCGTACGGAGCCAGGCCGCGCAGCCGCTTGCCCTTCGGTCCCCAGCCGCGCAGCGGAGCCATGTTGGTTTTGATCCAGGTCTCGTCGATGAAGACCAGGCATTGGGGATCGAGGCCGGCCTGCCAGGATCGCCATCGCTGGCGCCTGCGGGCAATATCGGCGCGTGCCTGCTCAAGGGCGAACAGCGTTTTTTTTGAAGCTCAGGCCCTCGCGGCGCAGGAATTGCCACACTGCGTTGTGCGAGACCTTGACCCCGCGAGCGGCCAACTCATCCTTCAGGCCATGCAGCGTCAGATGCGGCGTCTCACGTATACGTGCCTCGATGAAAGCACGGTGCGGCTCCAGTACCCTCTTGCGATGTCCGCCCATCTTGCCGGGCGCAACCGAGCCGGTCGCCCGATGACGCTGCAACAACTTCACCGCCGCCGAAACCGAAATGCCGAACCGCTTGGCGGCCGACCGGCGGCTCTCACCACTCAAAACCGCCGCCACAACCCGTTCGCGAAGATCGTCCGAAAGAGGTCGCGTCATCAGATGCTGGCCTCCATTCCAGCCAGCATCTTGAATCACAAATCCGACAAATCGGGAATCCCTCCGATTCCGTCAAATCTTGAACCGCTCTAGAGCTCAAATTACAAACGACCGGCATGGGCTGACAGTCGCACGATATCTCGTCGCAAATTGAAGCCAAATCGGATTCCGGTATCCGCCCGATGCGGCCACCCGGAACATGGCTCCCGACGGCCACCGTTATTCGGCAAGGCGGCATGGCTTTGTCGAAAGAAAGTAGGCCGAAGCGTTGGCGGGCGAATACGAGACGGTACGGGAAGGCGACTGATTTTGGCCCACGAAAAACTTAATAAAATCAATGCTGTCCCTACGCCCTCCGGGCCCACCATTATCTTTATTTATCAATGGCTTATAGGGTGGTTCGCCATGTGGTTCGCCAAGGGTTGGCTAACCATCCCGTAAGCTATTGATTTTCCTTAGAAGCCTCGCGCCCTCTGCGACTAACATAATCGTTATTTGCCAATGGGTTACGAAGCACTGCGCCAAGTTGATTCAAGTAGCTGATCTTGCCGCTGAGCATCGCATCTGGAACGGCAGCTTTGCGCCTCTTATCAGACGTAGAGATCGGCTTCGCCACCGCCCGGAAGCGGTCATTTCCAGCGACGAGACTGGGAGTTCGCGCTGATGTCTGCCTTGGGAGTTCAGCCACGACGATTCCTGCACAGACATCGCCGTGGCTGCGAGCGTGCCGCAGCCGGGCCTGCCGGTCATAACTGGGCGACCCTGGCGATGTCAGCCTTGGTGACGCGCCTCTTTCGTGAAGTACGCCCCCTCTTATTCACCAGCGGATAACCCATGATGCACGACATCGGCACCTAACGCTCCATCTCTTCAAGAGCCAATTGGGCGAGCTGCGCGGGCCCGCAGTCCTGGTCGGCGCTGGCCGTTGCAATGTCCCGCCGCGCCTCAGCCTACAGGTCAACATCAGTCCTTCAGTGTCTCAGCCGCGACGGGAATGCGGTAACTATGTGAACCTTTGGGGGCTAGCCGCCGAGAGGAGGCGGAAGATCGGGCGGCAGCAGGCGCACGACCGGATCGCGCGCCAGCCTTGATGCATGTTCCTTCTTCGCTTCGGCCAGCAGGTCGGAGCTGCTCAACAGGTCCGCTGCCGTCGCTGCCATGACCTTGGACACATGGACCATGCCCTTGTGCGCATACGAGGACTTGCCTTGGGTCGTCACCTGCCACGTGTGAAGCGGTGTGCCGATAGCATGGGCCGCGCCATAGGCCTGCACGGTGGGAATGGCCCAGCTCACATCGCCGACGTCCGTGGAGCCGAGCATCTGCTTTCCGCCCAAACCTGGATGAACGATGCGGTCGCAAAGCGCCGTGTTACCCGGTTCGAGCCCGAACATCGCATAGGCAGACAGGACATGTTCCTTCGTCAGCGTCTGCTGTATCTGCCGAGCGAAGGCTTCGTCCTCCTCATCGAATACGGGCGGACCGAGTATTTCGAAGTTCCGCGCCATCGCCTCCTCGAGCGCATGGTTGCCGAGTAGGCTGTTCATGGCGCAGACGAGGCGAGGCTCCACCTGCGTTTCGCTCATCAGCGCCGCGCCGTCGGCGACGCGCTTGACGCGCTCAATGAGCATCAGCACTTCGGCCGCACGCGGCGAACGCACGATGTAGCGCACCACGGCCGCGGCCTGCACGATGTTCGGCGCCGGCCCGCCCGCATTGAGGTAGGCGTAGTGGATCCTGCAATCGGTCGGAATGTGTTCGCGCAGATAGTTGACACCAACGCTCATTAATTCCACGGCATCGAGCGCGCTGCGCCCAAGGTGTGGTGAACCGGCCGCATGGGCGGATCGCCCGGCGAAGGAGAAGTCGAGTATGGCATAGGCGAGCGCAGCAGGCTGCATCACTCCTGCGAAGGCGAATGGATGCCATGAGATTGCCGCGTCGACATCCGCGAAAACGCCGTCGCGCACCATGAACGCCTTGCCCGCACCGCCTTCCTCGGCGGGGCAGCCATAGTAGCGTACGCGCCCCGGCAGATTGTTTGCTGCCAGCCAGTCCTTGACCGCCGTTGCGGCAAGCATTGCGCCGGCGCCGAGCAGGTTGTGGCCGCAGCCATGCCCCGGTCCATTTCCGGCAAGGGGCCGATGTTCGGTCGCGCCAGCCTCCTGGCTCAATTCCGGCAGGGCATCGAACTCACCGAGAAAGGCAATCACCGGGTTCCCGGTCCCGGCTTCGCCCATGATAGCCGTCGGCATTCCGGCAAGGCCGGTTTCGACTCGGAATCCCTGCTCGCGCAGCATGCGAAGATGCTCGTCCGAGGAGCGGTATTCCTGATAGTTCAGTTCAGGGGTTTCCCAGACCTTGTCGCTGAGTTCGACAAAGCGCTCGGCCAGGCCATCGACATGCTCCCATATCCGGGGACCGTTGCTCATGGAACTCTCCAACTCAGACGGCAACGGTCTTGTGCTCGATATAGTGATTGATGGCTTCCGGACCGAACTCCCGTCCGATGCCGCTTTGCTTGAAGCCGCCGAAGGGCGACAGCAGGTCGGGGGCCGTATTGTTGATCGTCAGCCCGCCAGTGCGGATGCGGCGAGAGATCGCCAGGCCCTTGTCGGAATCATTGGTCCAGACCGAACCTGACAGGCCATAGGCCGACTCGTTGGCGAGGCGCACGGCATCGTCGATGCCGTCATAGGGAATGACGCAGACGACCGGCCCGAAGATCTCTTCCTGGGCAATGCTCGACTTGTTGTCCACATTCGCAAAGACGGTCGGCTTGACGAATGCGCCGTGATTGATGCCTTCAGGCAGTCCTAGACCGCCGGCGGCCAGGTGGGCGCCGCTTTCCAGCCCGGAGCTGATGTAATCGCTGATGCGCTGCCGCTGGCGCTCCGCAACGACCGGGCCGAGGAACGTGCCCGGGTCGGCGGGATCACCGATGGTCATGCGTTGGACGTTGTCCACCAGCGCATCGACAAAGGCATCGTGGCGCTGGCGCGACACGAGGATTCGCGTCTGCGCGACACACACCTGCCCGTTGTTCGGAAACGACCTGTAACGCAGGGCCTCGACCGTCTGGCCGATGTCCGCGTCGTCAAGCACGATTGCGGCTGACTTGCCGCCCAGCTCCAGGCTCACGCGTTTCAATTGCTGTCCGGCGAGGCTGGCGATCCTGCGCCCGGCCACGGTCGACCCGGTAAAGCCGATCTTGTCTACGCCCGGATGCGTGGCCAGATGTTCGCTCACGTCTCGGTGCGCGACCAGAATGCTCAGCACGCCTTCGGGAAGCCCGGCCTCGCTGAAAAGCTCACCGAGGTACTGGCCGTCTATGGCCGTTTCCGGCGCAAGCTTCAAGATCACCGTGCAGCCTGCAAGCAGCGCGGGGAAGAGCTTCGCCAGCGCGACCTGGTGCGGCGCATTCCACGGAATGATGGCGGCAACCACGCCAACCGCTTCGCGTATCCAGACCGACGCGCCCTGGGGATAGCCTTCTCGCCTGACCTCCCACGGATATTGCTCGGCGGCGATGAGATAGGCCTCTCCTTGGTTGCGGATGAGGTCCTGAATTGCATCAGTGAACCAGGCGGGTGCACCCATTTCGGCGGTGACCAATCCGGCAAACTCCCTGGACCGCGCCTCGTAAAGTTCGGTGAACTTGCGGATAACCGCAATGCGGTCGGCGACCGGCATGCGCGGCCAAGGGCCTTCGTCGAACGCCTCGCGCGCAACGCCGACGGCAAGGTCGACATCGGCTTGCGCGGCAAGTGGGACCGTGCCGACAAGGCTTCCGTCATAGGGCGAGCGGACCTCGATGACCTCGGAGCCGAGTGGATCGACGCGCTTGCCTCCGACGAAGTTCTGCGTGAAATTCCTCGTCATGTGTCTGACTCCTTTACCGGGCATGCGTTCGATCAGGGATGAATGAGATCGGCCGCGCGCTCGCCGATCATGATGGCGGTCGCGTTGGTGTTTCCGGCGATGTGGCGCGGGAAGATCGAGGTGTCGGCAACCCACAGCCCTTCCGCGCCGCGCACGCGCAGATCCGGCGTGACCACTGCGCGGTCGTCGGCGCCCATGCGGCATGTGCCGACCGGATGCAGGAAGGGAACCGTGCCCTTTCGCACATATTCCTCGTCTGCCGTCCGGCCTGCCCCCTGCGGCGGAACGTCGATGAGTTCCTTCACATGGCTGCCGAATGGCGGCGTCGAGGCGAGGCGGCGTATCCAATCGAGCCCGCGCAGCACGCAGGCAAGATCATCGGGATGATCGAGCAGGCGCGGATAAATAGCGACCGGCGTGCGGGGATCGCGAGAGCGAAGCTCCAGATGGCCCGTGCTCTTGGGATAGTTCACATTAGCAAGGATGGTGACGAGATTGCGGGTCGGCACATGCAGTCGACCATTGTTGCTGAAATAGCCGAACGGGAAGAGATGGAACTGAAGGTCCGGCGCCTCCTGCTCCGGCGTCGATCTCAGGAAGGCGAGCACCTGCGCGGTCGGCACGCTCAGCACGCCGTTGCGCGACAGCGCCCATTCGGCGAATGCGCGAACCCGGCCCAGAGGCGTCGCGTAGGCATTGCCGGTTTTCGTGTCCATTTCCGCGCGGACGTAGAGGCCCGGATGCTCCATCAGGTTGCGGCCGACATCGGGGCTCGTAATGCGAACATCGATGCCATGGCGCGTCAGCCCT
Source organism: Mesorhizobium sp. M2C.T.Ca.TU.002.02.1.1 (assembly GCF_003997225.1). Lineage (NCBI taxonomy): Bacteria > Pseudomonadati > Pseudomonadota > Alphaproteobacteria > Hyphomicrobiales > Phyllobacteriaceae > Mesorhizobium > Mesorhizobium sp. M2C.T.Ca.TU.002.02.1.1. The sequence goes on along the minus strand of NZ_RZTO01000009.1, from coordinate 15,513 downwards.
GCCGGATCGCCGATGCCCGACAGCATGAGGAGCTGGGGCGAGTTGATGGAACCGGCGGACAGCACCACACCTCGGCGTGCCTTGGCGCGGATCGACCGGCCACCGCGAATGATGTCAACACCAGTCGCCCGCTTGCCGTCCATGACAATGCGCTCGACCAGCGCGTCGTCCAGGAAGGTCAACCTGCTGTTCTTGAGAATGGGCAGCACGAAAGCATCGAACGCGGAATGGCGTACGCCACCGCGCGTGGAACCCTGGTTCCAGGCGACGCCCTCGTGCGAGCGTCCGTTGAGATCGGGGTTGAGCGGTACCCCGGCATTGACGAAGCTGTCGATGAACTTGGAGGATATGGGGTGCTTCCAGCGCAGCGCCGAGATACGCAGCGGACCCATTCCGCCGCGATAGGCATTGTCCTTGTCCTCGTCCGCCGTTTCCATCTTGCGGAAGTAGGGCAGCACCGAGCTCCATCCCCACCCCTTGTTTCCCATTTCCTCCCAGGCGTCGTAGTCGGCAGCGGCGCCGCGAATGAAGATCATTCCGTTGATTGCCGAGGAGCCGCCCGGCACGCGCCCGCGCGGCCATGACTCGGTCAGGCCGTTGCGGCTGGGATCCGGCTCGGTGACGTAGTTCCAGTCGTAGCGCTTATTGCCGATGGTGTGCATCAGCGCTGCCGGCACGCGCGTCAGGTGCAGCTTCTCTCGCTTCCCCGCTTCCAGAAGCAGCACGCTTGCACCCTTCTCGACGAGCCGCGCCGTGAGCGGTGAACCGGCACTGCCCGACCCGACGACAATATAGTCGAACTCCATCGTATCCCTGCCTCTTCGGAAGATTGCCTGGTGCCGCAGCCCGAGGGCTTTGGCCAAGCGGTCAGTAAATGCGTTTCTGTCACGGTCCCTTCAGGTGAACCTTCGGCATCGTCGTGGGAGCCGAAGGTCCCGCGGAGACGAGGTGGCATGCCGCAAAGTCCTCGCCGCTATGCTTCATCAGCATGGGATCGTCCGTGGCACAGCGATCGAAGGCGAAGGGACAGCGCGTCCGGAAGCTGCATCCCGGCGGGATGTCGATCGGATCCGGCGGTTCTCCCTCCAGAAGGTAGGTCGATGTTTCGTAGGGCTTGTGCTCGATCGCCGGCACGGCGCTCAGAAGCGCGCGGGTATACGGATGCGCGGGATCAAAGAAGGTCGCTTCGTTGCCGGCAAGCTCCGCTACACGCCCCAGATACATGACAGCCACGCGGTTGCACACGCGACGCACCATACTGAGGTCGTGCGAGATGTAGACGTAGGTCATGCCGTGGCGGTTCTGAAGGCGCTCGAACAACTCGAGCAGCTTGCTCTGCTCGACCTGATCCAGCGCTGACAAGGTCTCGTCGAGGATCAGCAGCTCCGGATCCAGCACCATCGCGCGGGCGATGTTGACGCGCTGGCGCTGGCCGGCGCTGAGACCGACCGGCAACTTGTCCGCCAGGTCCGCGCGCAGCCCCACCTCGCTCATCGTGGCGGCGACCTTCTCGCCAATCTCCTTGGAGCTCAGGCCGCCATGAATGCGAAGCGGCTCCGCAATGGTCCGACCGATGCTCAGGTGCGGGGGGATGGCGTTGTAGGGGTCCTGTAGCAGCAGCTGGAACCGGCGCCGCAGATCGAGCAGCTTCTTGCCGCCGAGATGCGCAATGTCATGGCCCTTGAAAAGGATCTGCCCGCGGTTCGGCGCTTCGAGACGGCTGAGAAGGCGCGACAGCGTAGACTTGCCGCAACCGGACTCGCCCACGATGCCGAGATTGTCGCCCTTGTAGACATCGAAGGACACGCCTCTGACGGCCTGCACCACCTTGTGCGCGAACAGCCTTTCCCGGTCCTTGGTTTCATAGGAACGGTAAACGTCGCGGACCGAGAGGATGATCTCGCGCGAGGCGTCCACGACCTCCGCGGGCGCCGTCGACGCCGGCTCGGCTTCCCATATGCGCGGGAGGCTCGCAATGAGGTTGCGCGTATAATTGTGCTCGGGCTTGTTGATCAGCATGCGGGTCTGCTGACGCTCGACCACGCGGCCATCGGCCAGCACGAGGATATTGTCCGCGATCTCGTTCAGCACGCCGAGCGCAGACGAAACGAAGATGATGGCTGTGTTGAAATCGCGCTGCAGGTCGCGAAGCAGGCGAAGGATCTGCGCCGCTACCGTCACGTCGAGCGGCTGCGTTATGTTGTCGGCGACCAGCAGGTCAGGGTTGGTCACGAGCGCGTCGACGATCAGCACGCGCTGCATCATGCCGCCGCTGAACTGGAACGGAAATTCATGGAAGCGTTGCGCCGGAGACGGTATGCGCACGGCGTCCAGCACGCGCAGCACGCGCGCCTTCGCTTCTGATGTCGAAATACCCGGTTCGACAGCGCGCAGCTTCTCGATGATCTGCTGGCCGATGGGAACAGTCGGATCGAGCGCGCTACCCGGATCGGAACCTATGTAGGCGATCCTGCGCCCGCGCAGCTTCTGCATCTCGTCGGGTGGAAGATCGAACAGATTGCGTCCTCGATAGGCGATCGTTCCGCCCGTCGGCACGAGCGGCGGGCTGATCCAGTTCACGAGAGCGCGCGAAAGCACGGTCTTGCCAGAGCCGCTCTCGCCGATAATGCCAAGCACTTCGTTCTGAGAGACCGACAGATCGACGTTGTGCAGGATCGGACGCCGCCCGCCACCAGGCGTGACGAGATCGATCGAAAGGCCCGAAACGTCGAGGATCTTACTGCCGCCCGCGCTCATGAAACCCCCTGGAGGATCTTGTTGCGGGAGCGTTCAAGCGCGCCGCCCATCAGGTTGATGCTGCACAGCGACACGGCCAGAAGCAGGCCGGGAATGGTGGTGATCCACCACGCGTTCAGCAGGTACTTGGTGCCGTCGGCGATGATCGTGCCGAAGGTCGGCGTGGGCGGCTGGATGCCGATGCCGATGAAGCCGAGAATGGCCTCGAAGATCATCATGCGCGCCACATCGAGCACGGCCACGAAGGCAATGGGCGGCAGGATGTTGGGGGCGATGTGCACCAGAAGCACCCTGAGGTCCGAGGCGCCCAGTATCTTGGCGGCCCGCACATATTCCTTGCGCCGCTCCGACATCGTGGCGCTGCGCGCAATGCGGGCGTAGCCCGGCCAACCCGCGAGAATGAAGACGAGTATGACCGTCAGCGGCGTTGGTCGCGTCACGCCGAGGATGGTGATGGCGAGGATGATGACGGGGATCGACATCTGTGCGTCGGTGACGCGCATCAGGATGAGGTTGGTCCAGCCGCCAACATATCCGGCCACCATCCCGATCGCCGAGCCGATCACGAACATGCCGATGACGCTCGCGATGCCGATCATCAGCGCATTGCGCAGGCCGATCAGGGAGCGCACGAGCAGGTCGCGTCCCAGCTGGTCGGTCCCAAAGAAATGCGGCCAGGCCCAGCCCTCAACCGGAAAGGGCGGCGTGAACTTCAGGCCGACATTGAACTTGGTGGCCGAGAGGCCGAGGAGCGTCGGCGCGATGACCGACAGCAGGATAACGCCGACGAAGATCGCCGCGCCGACCCTGAACTCTGCGGTCCTGGCCGCCTGAAGGAAGATGTTGGCGCCAAGGCTGCGGGACCTTGCCCGCTGTCCCCCAGCCGAATCGACGATGGCTTGCTCCGACATCAGTACTGAAGCCTTCTGTCGATCGTGGTCGAAGCGAAGTCGACCAGAATGTTCACGAGCACGAGCGCTGCGCAGGAGAAGATCGCGATCGCCTGGATGATCGGGAAGTCGCGCTGGAAGACGGCATTGATCATGAGCAGCCCGATGCCAGGATAGTTGAAGAGATATTCCACGACGAAAAGCGAGCCCAGGATCAGGCCGACAGCCTGAATGCCCAACAGGTTCAGAAGCGGAATTGAGGAATTCCGCAGAACGTGGGCGGCAATCATGCGTTTGCGGGTCAGGCCCCGGATCTGGCCCACGGACACGAAAGGCTCGAGCAGGTTCGCCGAGACCGAGACGGAAACCGAGCGCACAATGACCGGGATCAGCTCGACCGCCAGCACCATCGCTGGCAAGATCGCATAGGTCCAGTTCTGATAGCCGATCGCCGGCAGCCAGCCAGCTTTGGCCGATATAAGGAATATGAAGACCAGCCCAAGCCAGACGTTTGGCAGCGAAACGAGAATGGAACTCAGATAGAGCGCGAGACGGTCCGGCCACTTGCCGGCGTTCAATCCCGCCCAGATGCCGAGCGGTATGGCGATGACGAGCGACATCAGAAAGGCAAGCCCGGCAAGCAGCAGGCTGTAAGGCAAGGTCGTGGCGATGAGTTCGATGACAGGCGCCCGATTGCTCGCGTCGAATGTCGATTCACCGCGCGAGCCGCCCGTGCTGCCGCCCTGCGCGCTTCGCACGAAAGACCTGCCGAAATCGCCCTGAACGACCTGCCCCATGTAGCGGCCGAACTGCACGACGATGGGGTCGCGCAAACCGAGCGCCTTGGCAGTCTGCTCTGCCACCGACGGCGACACCATAGGCCCGAGCATGAGGCGCACCGGATCGCCCGGAACCACGCGCAGCAGCGTGAAGATCAGAAGGGCGATGGCCACAACGATAATCGCGCCTTGAGCAAGGCGGCGAATGAAAAAGTCGATTGCAAAAAGCATAAGGAGCGACTCGTGTTGGGCAGCGCCGCCCGGAGGGACGGCGCTGCTTCATCCGTGCGTCAGATTAGGTCTGCCTTAGACAGATCTATCGGGCCGTAAGGCAGATAGACGGCGCCTTCGAGGTTCTTTGCGGCACCGTGGAAGGTGAGCGCCGAAAACAGCGAGAAGCTCGGAACCTTCTTTGCCATCGTCGGAAAGGTTTCCTCGGTCAGGATCTTGAGCCGCTCGTCCGGGTTGGCCGCGTTGCGCTCCTTGTCGAGCACGGCGTCGATCTCGGGATCGTTGATGCCCGAAATGAGCGCGGCGCTGGAGTGCCAGTTGGGCCGCAGGACGAGGTCCGGTTCAGGCGATGGCGTCATCCAGCCGACGTCGCACATGTGGCCCTGGCCCTGGCCGTCGGCGCGACGGTAGATGGCGACCTCCCAGGCGGCCGGCTCAAGCACGGTCAGCTGAACGTTGAACCCCTGTTCCTGAAGCATGGCGGTGATCAGCTCGCCGTACTCCTTGGTCTTCGGGTAGAAGCCGATGGAGGTGATGTATTCGAGCTGCGGCAGGCCCTTGCCGTTCGGGAACCCGGCCTCGGCCAGCAGGCGCTGGGCCTCTTCCGGATTGTATTCAGGATAACCCGCAATGTTGTTGAAGCCGAACTTCATCGGCGAGATGTAGCAGCTCGATTCAAGCGCGGCTTCGCCCATCAATTCCAGAATCTGAGAGCGATCGATCGAATGGCAGGCCGCCAGGCGGATACGCGGATCGTCGAACGGCGGCTTGTTGCAGCGGAAATGGAGATATTTGTTCTCGGTCGTCAAGCCCTTGCGCGTGACGACGGCCGCATTGCCTTGGAGCGAGGCATACTGCTCCGGCTCAAGGCGCTCGGCGATGTGGTACTGGCCGTTCAGAAGCCCCAGAACGCGGGTATTGGCGTCCGGGACGTAGGCGTAGACCAGTTCGTCGATCTTTGGGCGTCCGCCAAAATAGTCGTCGTACGCATGCAGAACGTTCTTGTCGCCGTTCGTCTCGACATATTTGAATGCGTTGGTACCGTTCGGACGCTTTTGGAGAATCTTCGGATCAGCGACATCCTTCGCCGACAGTATCGGGATCACGCTCGAAATGAACCACCATGCCGATGCAGGATAGCCGTGCTTGTCGGTGCGCAGGCGAACAGTCAGGGGGTCGACGACCTCGACATCGACCTTGCCGGGACAGAATGAAGCGGCAGGACGCGCCGGATCGGAGGAATATTCATAGGTCGCCTTGACGTCCTCGGCGCTGAATTCCTTTCCGTCGTGAAACTTGACGCCGCTGCGCAGCTTGAACTCAAGCGTGTTTTTGTCGACAAGCGTCCAGGATTCGGCAAGCGCGGGCTCGAGCAGATCGGCCTCGCCGTCGCGCATTGGTGCGCGCGTCAGCGCGTTGAAGACGAACTTTTCGAAATTGCCCTGGCCGAGCGTTGTATGCGACGTCGGATCCCAGTTGCCGGTGACCGGCCCCATCGATGCGAGAACGACGGACTTCTTGCCCTGTGCCCCGGCGGGCAGGAGTACATCGCCGAAAGCGGCCGCGACCCCGAGCGCACCGGCGCCGGCGAGAATGTCTCTACGCGTAATCATCTTCCTTGTTCCCCTTCTAATTCCCGTCAGCGCCTCTTCGAGCGCGCGGTTGGCTTCGTATCGTCTAAGCTCTTGCAAGTCGGTCTACAGTGTTGCGATGCCTCATCGCGTCCGGGACGCGTCTTGTTGTCGTGCGTGCTTTGTCATGCCGGCGAACCTTCCGGTTTGCGAAATGGCGCCGACAGCAATCGGAACGAACCGCGTCCGCTGCAAAGCCGACTTTGTGCCGGCCCTCAACATCGATCAAACCGGTCAAAACGATCAGTACAGAACCATTCTCCCGACGTCAAGCCTGCACCCGATTGCCTGCGGAATTCGGCGCCTTATTCCAATTTCCATCGAGTAAATATGGAATATCTATCTGTTTTTACTGCATTATTTATGACGACGATCGATTGAATGGACCCGTGAGGAGAAAGAATGTTGGTTTCGACCGATATTTTTGGGTATGACCGATTTGACTGATGTTGTGTTGTCTTCTAGCATCCTGGATTACGGCGCTTGACATCGCCACCAGACTCATTAGCCGGTGTCCGATAGCCCAAGGGCACCCCACCAGCAGCGGGTATCCGGCACGATTGTCCTAACGACGGCAGGCGGAATGAACTCATGCGGTTCTCGGAGTTTCGACAGGAAAGGATTCTCGAGATACTCAAGGCGAATGAACGCGCGAGTGTGAATTCGCTCGCGGAGCGCCTTGAAATGAGCCCGGAATCTATCAGGCGCGATCTGCGCGTGCTCGAATTGAACGGGTTTGTACGACGTGTCTACGGTGGCGCGGTTCTGGCGCCGTCCGAAGGCGACAGGCCGTTCGCGGATCGCAGCCGTGTCAACGCCCCCGAAAAGAACCGGATCGCGGAAAAGGCCGCGGAGATCGTCCAGAGCGGGATGAAGATCTTCGTAAGTTCGGGCACGACGACGCTCGGTTGCGTGAAGCATTTTCACAAGCATCAGGATCTCACCATCTTCACCAACTCGATCGCCGTCGCTGCTCATTTCTTCTCGCACGGCTGGGGAACCAGCGTACGCGTGCTCGGCGGATCCATGGTGCCGGAATACCAGGCGACATTCGGCCACGCGACAATCACAGCCCTGAACGGGCATCGTTTCGACCTGGCCTTGATGGGAGCGAGTGCGGTCCATATCGACCACGGCTTCATGGGTTTCGGCGAGGACGAGGTTGCGCTCCACGACGCCGGACGACTCCAGGCCAACACGACTGTGATGGTGGCCGACGCCTCGAAGTTCGGACGTTTTGGTTCTGTGCGCGCCTTCGGCCTCGGCGATGCGCATCACGTCATCACGACGACCGACATTGGCGAGGAATTCGTCCAGCGGTTCAACGAACTAGGCGTCAACCTCCACCGGGTTTGACCACCTGCTCGCGCGGCCGGCAAGTCTGCGCTTTACACCAAGCCCCATAGCGATAGCATTGACCGTGCTAGGCTGGACGACCGGTCGCCACTCCGAAAAGGCGATTGGGGTGAGTCCGTGCTACATGAACTCTGCTGGCTCGAGGTACATGGCTGTATTGGAAAGGCGCCCGGCGCCCGGTGTTGGACCGATAGGCATCGATCGTTTCGCCGCGGCCGAGTTGGGATTGCGGGCAGTATTCCCCGAGGATCGCGGCCCCTTCCTGCCTGCCCTGTCCATTGCTCCGCTCGATCGACACGTCTCGCTGGGTCCGGGACGGACAGTGCGCATAACGGCGCAGGCCGCCGCGCCCGGTGTTCTCGTGCCGTCGCATCGCGGCGTGGATAGTTCGCGCCTCCTGCTGTCGCTTGCCGAACAGCGCCCGTCGCTGATCCTCAAGGTCGTTCAGCCCGACCAGCGCCGCTTCGTCGATCCAGAAGTCTCGTTCGACGCGCAGCGCAAGGCGGCTGCCCTTGGGTGTGCGCCAGACATTCTCGCCTTCGACGTACGACGGGCGGTCTCGGTCAGCGCATTTCTCGACGGTTGGGCGACGGCTAGGGTCAGCGACTTAAAGAAGCCCGAAGTTCTGCAATCGGTGATCGCGGCCAAGCGCAAGGTCCACGGCGGTCCGCGCTTCAAGTCAACGTGGTCCGTCTTCGACAGGATCAGGACCCTGCAGGCGGCATGCGGTTCATGCGCGATCGAGATGCCGCAAGATCTTCCTTTCCTACTGGATACCGTCTTCAGCATCGAGCGAATGATCGCCGCGGCCGGGGTTGACGAGGTGCCAGCACATGCTGACGGACTGGCCTCGAATGTCATGATCGGACCGAATGGCCATATCCAGCTCGTCGATTTCGACGAGGCCCGCAACGTCGATCCGTACTACGAACTGGCGATCCTCGCGAATGAGGTTTTCGAGGATGAGAAGGATCATTTTCTCGCCCTCGAAATGTTCGAGGGCAGACCAAGGCAGGCAAGCTTCCGCCGAATGCGCCTGTACGCGATCGTCGACGATCTCGCGTGGGCCCTCTGGGGCCTTTTCATGGACGCCGTGTCGCCGCGCAAGGACCTCGAGTTCTACCGCTACGCCTTCTGGCGTCTCATGCGTTGCCGTATCGCGCTGCAGGACGTCGAAATCGACCTGTATGCGGGATTCATCTGAAGCCGGACAATGCAACGCAGGATTGGAGAGGCCGATTCCCCCGCCGAGAGGCAACTGGAAAAGATGCTTTCCAGCGTGCCGGCCTGGCATGGACGGGAAATATACTACCGACCAATCTTTGGAGGGTTCAGCAACTCGAATTGGCACGTTAGGGTAGTCGGCGAGCAGAAAACCTTCTTCGTGAAGATACCCGGCCCGGGAACGGAGAAATTCATCGATCGCGTCGCATCGCTGGAAGCCAGCCGACGCGCCCATGCTCTTGGGATCGGCCCCCAACCCTACGACTACCTGCACGACCATGGCGTCGAGATCTACGACTTCATGGAAAACGCCCGATCGTGCACGAGACGGGATATTCATGTCCCTGAATTCAGAAATCGTACGATCGATCTCTATCGCGCGTTTAATGGTTCCGCGCCGCTCGGCCTTACCAAGACCGTCTTCGACATGATCGACGAACACATCGAGCAGTTGCGCGACCTCAACGGCGTCCTGTCACACGATTTTCCATCGCTTTACAAAGAGTACCAGGTCGCGCGTGCGGCGCTTGAAGCGTCCGGGCTGGACATCGTGCCTTGCTACAACGATCCGGCGTTGGCCAATTTCCTGATTTCGGATGACGGCAGGATCATGATCGTCGATTTCGAATATGCATCGAACAACGATCGCTGCTTCGACCTCGCGACCTGGTGCGTGGAAATGCTCCTGAGCGAAACACAGCAGAACGAGGCCATCGAGCGCTATTTTGGGTCCGTCGACCCGAAAACCCAGTCACGGATGTTCCTCTACCGCATGCTGGGTGACTTCAAGTGGTCGCTCTGGTCCATGATCCAGATGAGGATTTCGACGATCGACTTCGACTTCTACAAGTTTGGCAGTTGGAAGTTGATGCGGTTGCGCTCCACCATCGGCGACCCGCGCTGGAGGCAAGCCCTCGCGTCTATCTAGGTTAGATTTCAATTGCGCCACACCGCTACCTCGGATGGACATCAAATCGAACAGCGAATGATGCATCACTTGCAGATAGTCCGACGGGACGACGATCGTTTATGTTATTCGTATTTTCGTGGCGCGACCGTAACGTCATTAATGACTAGCCGGCGGCAATGGCAGCTTCAGCCAAATAACCTTCCGATAGCGGACGGTCCGCAGTCGGCCTCATTTCGGTCATTCACTGGGAGGAAGCTCCTGGCGACCCGCAGCCACTGCGTCGATATCTCGACGCTAGTAGTTAATCTCGGTCATCGTCATTAGGTTCGCCAGACCACATGAGAGAATACGAAGGAAACGGGTTGGCGAACCATCCGCTAAAATATTGATTTCCCAAAGAAAACGACGATCGTCAGCGACCAACATAACCGCTATCAATCAATAACTTACGAAGCGGTTCGCCGAATTCTATTCAAGAGGCCCAGCCAGTCGCTCGCCGATCGCATTTCTCTCTTGAACCCGATTGATCGCAATCAATGCCGGCTTGCGCCGGCCGTGCGATGATTGAATGGGATAGACAAGGAACTCATCCCGTGTCCGCTGAAGATATCTTGCTTTGGGGCGCCGTGCTCATCCTTGGGTTTATCGCCGGAGCCGCGATCTATTTCGAATCCGCGTCCTTCCGGAAGAGTGAACGCTTGTCGGCAAGCCGTGACTCCGGCCGTCGCTCCCCGGCCTCGTCAGCCGGAAACAAGACTGTAAAGCGAGGAGCGAAGGGAAAGACATCATGATCAGGAATCCGGAAGAGTTTCGTGCCCTCGAACTGCTGCCTTTCGCCCAGACCGGCCAAAAATTCTTGCGCGCTATGGCCGCGACGCAAGCGCACTCGATCCGCGCCCTGTTGCGCTACCAGATCGAAAGCGTGTCCTTCCTCAAACGGCGGTTCGAGGATGACCTCAAGCTTGTCGAGAAACTGACGAGCGGCGAGGAATTCGTCGATGCCTTCGACGTGTTCGTGAACTTCATCCAGAACGCCACGTCCGACTACGCGAATGAGGCCGGCAAATTCGCATCCATCGGTGCCAGACTTGCTTCGGATACAGCCGGCCAAGTCCGCAAGGAGGCGGCAACAACGATAGACGACATGGCCGCGGCAACGCTTGCGACCTGAAAATGTTGCGATCAAGAAAAACTGGGCGGAGACCAGCAGGAGAGAGCTCCTCCGTCCTCAGTCGTCAACACAAGGCGACGGGCCCGGGAGATCGGGGAAGACCCGGGCGCGGTTTGGCCGCGGCAAGCTCCCAATTGCCGCCGCTACCGGACGAAGAGGCCGGGGGTATCTATCGCGATGCCGACAGGCTCTCGCATGCTCTGCTGGCGGCCTTCACGGCAGGGATTTCCCCGATCAGCCTCTTGCAGGCCTGGCAGGATTGGCTGCTGCACCTATCGACATCACCGGGCAAGCAGGCGGAGGTTTCCGCCAAGGCTTTCGAGAAGCTTGCGAGGTTGAGCGATTTTCTGTTGCGCTGCGGGCTGGGGATGGGGTCCGCGACGCCGACGATCACGCCCTTGCCGCAAGACCGAAGGTTCCAGCACCAGGCGTGGCAGGTATTCCCCTTCAACGCCCTGCAGCAGGCCTTCCTGCTCTCCCAGCAATGGTGGCACAACGCGACCAGCGGGCTTCCGGGAGTGACGCGCAGGCACGAGCGTCTGGTCGAGTTCTACAGCCGGCAAATCCTGGATACCGTCTCGCCTTCGAACTTTCCGACGCTCAACCCGGAGGTTATCGACAAGACCTTCCGGAAAACTGGCGTCAATTTTGTCAGCGGCGCCAACAACCTCGTCGACGACCTTTTTCGCCTGATCGATGGCAGGCCACCGGCCGGCGCGGAAAACTTCAGGCCCGGCATCGAGGTTGCCGCCACTCCGGGCGAGGTGATCCTTCGAAATGAACTGATCGAGTTGATCCGTTATGCCCCAATGACGGAAACGGTGAAGCAGGAGCCGATCCTCATCGTTCCCGCCTGGATCATGAAATACTACATTCTCGATCTCTCGCCGCGGAATTCGCTGGTCCGTTACCTTGTTCAGAACGGCTACACGGTATTCTGCATTTCCTGGCGCAATCCGGGCGGCGATCAAGCTGACCTGTCGCTGGATGACTATCGCCGACTCGGTGTGCTGGCGGCCATGGATGCGGTCGAGAAGGCGATGGGGAGCGGGCGGATTCATGGGGTAGGCTACTGCCTTGGCGGGACGCTGCTGTCGATCGCCGCATCGGCCATGGCCCGTGACGGCGATCACCGCTTCGCCAGCCTGTCGCTTTTTGCAGCGCAGGTCGATTTCGAGGAGCCGGGCGAACTCGGCCTCTTCATCGACGAGAGCCAGATCACGCTGCTCGAGGACGTGATGTGGGCCGAAGGCACGCTCGATCAGCGCCGCATGGCTGGCGCCTTCCAGATGCTTCGCTCACAGGATCTGATCTGGTCACACATCGTGCACGAATATCTGCTCGGCGAGCGCGCGCCGATGACCGATCTCATGGCCTGGAATGCCGACTCAACCCGCATGCCGTACCGCATGCAGTCGCAATATCTGCGGCAGCTCTATCTGAACAACGATCTTGTCGAGGGACGCTTTTGCGTCGAGGGAAGGCCTGTTCATCTGGAGGACGTCCGAGCCCCGGTGTTTGCTGTCGGCACCGAGACCGATCATGTCGCGCCGTGGCGTTCGGTGTTCAAGCTGACATATCTCCTCGATACAGACATCGACTTCGTGCTGACGACGGGCGGACACAACGCGGGCATTGTTTCCGAACCCGGACATTCGGGCCGTTCCTATCGGCGGCTTAGTTGCCGCCACGCCGATATACGTCCGAGTGCGGATGAATGGGCGAAGACCGCGACCGTGACCTATGGCTCCTGGTGGCCGGCCTGGGTTGAATGGTTGGCATGCCATACCAGCCGTGAGGTTGCGGCCGACCGGTCCGGCGCCTCGGGCGGACTGAGGGCGATTTGCGCGGCCCCCGGCATGTATGTCATTGAGCGATAGATCGCTTACGGCAGTTCGAGCCAGATCAAGGCCCGGCGCCTGGCGATTCTGTGAAACGCTGAACCGCTCCAGGACCGAGCGGACGGGCTCCTAGAATGTTCATAGCCACTCCGCATCTTACGAGCGGCGGTCCCGAAAACGGTTCCAGGCATGCATGCGATTGGCGATTTGCACCGCGATCGGATGAAACGGAATCGGATTCATGCTGGTGACCGGCAGCGACATCTGCTCGTCGGTGCGGCGGCCTGCCGCCCAGCGGCCGATCTCCTGGCCGAGCGACATCGAAAGCGCCACGCCGCGGCCCGAATATACGCCGCCGAACACAAGGCCAGGAGCCAACCGGTAGAGACGAGGCCTGCGATCGGGCACCACCGCGAAGGTGCCGTGCCAGTATTCCACCATCTCGGGCTCGCCGCCGAAGGCCTGGAATGCCTTGCCGAGCATACGCGAGACTTTGGCGCAGCCGCGGTCGGCCTCATCCAACCAGAATGTATGCGTGCCGCCGCTGACCAGCCGGTTATCGCGGTCGTAATGGAAGTATCGGAGATCCTGGCGCATGTCGGACACAGCCGGGTTGCCGACAAGAATTCTGGCGCGCAATTCATCCGACAGCGGACCGGTCGCGGCCTGGAACACCTTGAAAGGCACCAGCGTCTTCTTCAGGCCCGGCCAGATGTCGCCGGTCAGCGCGTTGGTCGCGAGGATCACCTGCGGCGCGCTGACGCTGCCCGATCCGGTGAAGACGCGCCAGCCGCCTTGCAGGCGTTCCATCCTAGTCGCGCGGGAGTTCTCATGGATAGTCACGCCTTCCCGCTCCAGGGCGGCCGCGAGACCGATCGTCATGGCGAACGGATTGATGTGACCCGAATTGTTGACCATCCAACCGCCGAGATAGGGGCTGCCGATGCGAGCACTGACTTCTGCGCGGTCAAGCCAGGACACGTCTGCGCCGAAGGCTTTCCACTCGTCGTGGAACTGACGGGCGCGGGCAAGGGTAGCCTCGGTGTGGGCGGGCTGGATCCAGCCTTCCTGTACCTGATGGGCGTCGATGTTGAAGCGCTGCATCAGGCCGAAGGCGACGCCGGCGGCATCGGCCACCATGCGGTTGTAGCGCGTGCCGACGGCCTTGCCGTAGACGGCCTCGAATTCCGAGGGCGATGCCTTCGAGTGATGCGAGATGACGAGGCCGTTGTTGCGGCCGGAAGCAGCCGATCCGATCTCATTGCCTTCCAGCAGTATGACGTCGACGCCGCTGTCGCGCGCGCCGAGCGCCGCGGCCATGCCGGTGAAGCCGCCGCCGACGACCAGCACGTCTGTTTGCAGATCGCCTTGGAGCTCCGGCGCCGTCTCGCGCGACTTCGTGGTCTTGCGCCACAGATGCGGCGTCTTCCAGTCGACCTCAAACATGAAGGACAGTCTCGTTGACGCCGCCAAGGTAATGCTCGCTCAGCGCGGAGTGCTCGGCCATTTCCTGTGCCGGCCCGTGAAGCTTCACCTTGCCTGTGTTGAGAAGATAGGCGTAGTCGCCGCATTCCAGCGCGAGCTGGACGTTTTGCTCGACGAGCAGGATAGAGATGCCGTTGCGCGACAGGTCCAGGATGATGCGGAATATCTGATGGACGATCTTAGGCGCGAGGCCAAGGGACGGCTCGTCGAGCATCAGCAGCTTCGGTTCGGCCATCAGTGCGCGGCCGATTGCCAGCATCTGCTGCTGTCCGCCCGACATCCGGCTCGCCACGCTGTTGCGGCGCTCCTTCAGCACCGGGAAGAGATCGAACGCCTCGGCGCGCAGCGCCTCAAAGCTCCTGCCCGCTCGGCGGATGTGAGCGGCGACAAGGTTCTCCTCGACCGTCAGCCGCTGGAAGATCTGGCGGCCTTCCGGGCAATGGGTGATGCCGAGGCGCACGACCTGCTCCGGACGCATACCGGTGATGTCGCGCCCTTCGAAGGTAATCGAACCCGCGGTCGGTCGTGCGACGCCGGAGATGGAGTTGAGCAACGTCGTCTTGCCCGCGCCGTTCGGACCAAGCACGACAACGATCTCGTTTGGATCGACCTCGATATCGATGTTTTCAAGAACGCCGACGCGCCCGTATCCCGAGCTGAGCCCGGCGATCCTGAGCAGCGGCCCGGATGTCGTCGATGTCATTGGCGGTTCCCAGATAGGCGAGTTGGACGTCGGGGCTCGCCTGCACCTCGGCGGGCGTGCCCTGGAACAGAAGCTTGCCGTGATGCATGACGATGATGTTGTCGCAGAGCGACATGACCAGATCCATGTCGTGCTCGACGATAATGGTGATCCGGTCGGGCAGGCGCTGAGCCGCGAGCCTCGCGGTCAGCTCCGCCGTCTCGTGATGGTTGAGGCCGGCGGCCGGCTCGTCGAGCAGCAGCACACGTGGATCACACACCAGGGCGCGGGCGATTTCCAGCATGCGCTGGCGGCCGTAGGGAAGGCTTCCGGCTTCGGCCTGCGCGTAGCCCTGCAGATCGAAGAGGCGCAGGATCTCCATGCATTTCTCACGGCGTCTTTCGCGTCTCGCCGCGGCATAGGGCGGCCACATCACTTCCTTCAAGGTGCCGCCGACATCGGCCGGGTAGAAGCACACTTCGAGGTTTTCGAGCACCGTCATCTGGTCGAAAAGCCGGATGTTCTGGTAAGTGCGGGCCACGCCGGAATTGGCGAT
>NZ_RZTO01000099.1:0-11452 GCF_003997225.1 Mesorhizobium sp. M2C.T.Ca.TU.002.02.1.1 | reverse complement strand
ATAATGTCCTAACACGATTGTGTTCAGTTCAAGGTCGAGGATGCCTTCAAGTCGGAATGCGAGCATGGCGCCGCCGTGCCTCGGCGAGCACGCCCGCGTCCATCTCTTCGAGTGTCTTACGCGAGCCACGGGCGGGCAGGAAACCAAACACGTCCGTCGGCTGCGTCGCCGGGAACGCCGGCGCGAGTTTCGAAGGCACCTCATCCGGCCCCTTTGCCGAGGCGACGGCTGCAGGTTTTTCAGAAGCGGACATTGTGGCCTTCCCTGCGTTCAGGCCCTCAAACCCTGGTGCCGCCCACCGTCATCTGGTTCATCCTGAGATGCGGCTGACCGACGCCGACGGGCACGCCCTGTCCGGCCTTGCCGCACATGCCGATGCCGTTGTCGAGCTTCATGTCGTTGCCGACCATGCTGACGCGGTGCATGGCGTCCGGTCCGTTGCCGATCAGCATCGCGCCCTTGATCGGCTGCGTCACCTTGCCGTTCTCGATCATGTAGGCCTCGGTGCAGCCGAACACGAATTTGCCCGACGTGATGTCGACCTGGCCGCCACCGAAGGAGACGGCGTAGATGCCGTTCTTGACCGAGGCGATGATCTCTTCCGGCTGCATGTCGCCCGCGGTCATATAAGTGTTGGTCATGCGCGGCATCGGCTGGTGCGCATAGCCCTCGCGGCGGCCGTTGCCGGTGGCCTTCATGCCCATCAGCCGGGCATTCTGGCGGTCCTGCATATAGCCGACCAGTATGCCGTCCTCGATCAGCACATTGCGCGCCGAAGGCGTCCCTTCGTCGTCGACGGTGAGCGAGCCGCGCCGCTCGGGGATCGTGCCGTCATCGACGACGGTGACGCCCTTCGCCGCCACCTGTTGGCCCATCAGTCCGGCGAAAGCCGACGTCTTCTTGCGGTTGAAGTCGCCTTCGAGCCCGTGGCCGACCGCTTCGTGCAGCATCACCCCCGGCCAGCCGTTCGACAGCACGATGTCGAACGTGCCCGCCGGCGCAGGCACGGCCTCGAGATTGACCAGCGCCTGCCGCAGCGCCTCGCTGGCCGCATGCTTCCAGCTTTCCTCGCTGACGAACTCGCCAAAGCTCTTGCGGCCGCCCATGCCATAGGAGCCGCTCTCCTGCCGGTCGCCGCTGCCGACCACGACCGAGACGTTGATGCGGACCAGCGGGCGGATGTCGCGCACGATCTGGCCGTCGCCGCGCACGATCTCGACATGCTGCCAGGAGGCGGCGAGCGAGGCTGTCACCTGCCGCACGCGCGGATCCTTGGCTCGCAGCCAGCCGTCGATCTCCTGCAAGAGCTTGGCCTTGGCTTCGAAGGAGGGCGAGGGGATGGGGTTCTCGTCGCCATAGAGGTGGCGGTTGGTGCGGGCGGGTGCTGCGGCGAGCGTTCCGGAATAACCGCCCTTGACCGCCGAGACGGCATCGGCCGCGCGCTTGAGCGAGGCTTCGGACAGGTCGCTCGAATGCGCATAGCCGCTGGCCTCGCCGGCCACGGCGCGCAGGCCGAAACCCTGGTCGGTGTTGAAATTGGCCGTCTTGAGCCGGCCGTTGTCGAACATCAGCGCTTCGCTCTCGCTGTATTCGAGGAACAGTTCGCCGTCATCGGCGCCCTTGATGGTCTCGGCGACGATCTCTTTGACGCGATCGTCGGAAATGTCGAATTGGCCGATCAGGTTGTTCATGGCAGGTCCATTCGTGGAAACAAAATCGTTGCAACGGATGTAGGCGCGAAGCGGCCGCCAGACAATCGCTAACGGGATCGAGGCCGGTAAGCGTCGCCGCCTTCACTTGCCGTTGACAAAGTCCTTGATGTTGCCGGCCATCGCGTCCCAGTTGGAGAACTGCTCCTCAAGATTGGCCCTGGTGATGCCGCCGGCGAAGGAGACATCCATCTTGAAGTTCGAGCCGTCGCCGGAATAGGCCTTGACCCAGCGGTATCTTGCGTTCCAGGCATTGGCCTGGTCGGCGGTCAGCGGATCGCTGTAGCCGGTCGAGAACTGCAGCGACTTGCAGTTCTCGTGGTTTTCGCAGCCATAGAAATAGATCACGTATTTGACGCCCTCGATCCGCCCCGAAATCATCGGATCGCCATTGTCGTCCTTGTCCATCCTGGCCGAGCCGTAGCCCTTGGCGATATCGAGGATCGCCGCCGGCTCGGGTTTCTGGAGGATTTCGTCATCCTCGGCCCGTGCGGCCGAAACCGCGGCGAGCAGCGCCAGACCGGTGATGGAAGCGGATAAATTCGCGCGCATTGAGCCTCCTGGCCGCCAAACGCGCATTCGCCACCGGACCTCAGCGTCGGGAGCGGCGCATGGGCAAGAAGATCAAGGTAGGGCGGCGAAACCTTCCGCAAAGCCCTTGAGGTCGACGGGAATACCGATGCCTTCCTCGGGCGTCTGGAAGACGATGAAGGTGGCCGAGGTGCCGCTCTTCAACGTGTCGAGCAACGGCTTTTCGAGGATCACCTCGGCGTAGCAGCCGTCCTGGAAGCAGCGCACGAAATAAGCGCGGCCGATATCCTTGCCGTCGACATTGAGACCGAGGCCGTTGGGGAGCAGCACGCCGAGCGGCGCCAGCACCCGCAGGATCTCGGCCTTGTTGTCGGCGGTGCGCAGCACCACGACCGAAAGGCCCATTTCGGGACGGTCCTCGGCGACGACATTCTGCATCATAACGCATTGTTCGGAGGTCGCGCCCGCCGGCGTGTCGCAGATGATCGACCACGCGCCATGCGTCGACTTTACCGTGCCGCTCGGGGGCGAAGCATTGTTCGGCGAGGCGGCGGCGCCAACGGCTACGCCGACGCCGAGCAAGGCGACGGCAAGGACGACCTTCGCCAGGGTTCTCGAAAGCCAGGAAGTCATAACGGCTCCATTGCGAATCACGGCACTTTAAGCCGCGCCGGGGCCAAGTAAAGGACGAGACCGTCGCCGGCCCGCCCCGATACCGGCAATTCCATGCTTTTCCAAAGCAAATTCGCCCGAATTGCGACCGTTGCGTATATCGCGCGGCGGGGCCTGAAGACGGCCTTCGGCCTGCGCGCAAAAATGCCGCACGGTTTCCTCCGCTCCTTTCTTGCGGAGGGAAATAGAGTATGGTTTGAACCACCCTAGGGACAGACCGGGATTCCCAATCCCGGCGGCGTCCGTTATTGGTGCGACCAGATCGCGGGAAGTGGGAGACGAGAGGGCGATGAGGAAATTCCTGGCAAGCGCAGAATTCTTGGCAGGTGCGGCAGCTTCGGCCGTGCTCTTCTCCAGTGCGGCGGCCCGTGCCGACCAGCCGCGGGAATGGGAGATGACCTTCCAGGCGCCAGCGACCGACATGATGCGGCAGATCGAGCGGTTCGGGAACTACACCATGTGGTTCATCGTCCCGATCACCGTTCTGGTGCTGGTGCTTCTGCTGGTCTGCATCATGCGCTTTCGCGCCAGCGCCAACCCGGTGCCGTCCAGAACCAGCCACAACACGCTGATCGAGGTGATCTGGACGGTCGGGCCGGTGATCGTGCTTCTGCTCATCGCCATCCCCTCCTTCCAGCTGCTCACCGCGCAATACACGCCGCCGGAAGAAGCCAAGCTCACCGTCAAGGCGACCGGCAACCAGTGGAACTGGGATTATGAATACCAGGTCGACAAGACCTTCTCCTTCAACTCGGCGGTTCTCCAGGATGCCGACCGCGCCAAGGCCGGCAAGGAAGACCGCGCCCTCTATCCGCGCCTGCTCGCGGTCGACAACGAACTGGTCGTGCCGGTCAACACCACGACCCGCGTGCTGATCACCGCCACCGACGTCATCCACTCCTTCGCCGTGCCGTCCTTCGGCATCAAGATGGACGCCGTGCCCGGCCGCACCAACGAGACCTGGTTCAAGGCGGAGAAGGAAGGCCTCTACTACGGCCAGTGCTCGCAGCTCTGCGGCAAGGACCACGCCTTCATGCCGATCGCCGTCCGCGTCGTGTCCGATGCGCAGTTCAAGACCTGGCTGGAGACGGCCAAGACCGACGTGCCTGCCGCCAACAAGGCGCTGATGGCCGAGATCGATGGTACCAACAAGGTAGCGGCCGCCGGCAATTGATGTCGCGGGTTAGCAAGAATTAGGGAACGGAGCGGAACATGGCAGAGGCTGCAGCTCACGATCACGACGACCACAGGCCGCATGGCTGGGTCCGCTGGGTCTACTCGACCAATCATAAGGACATCGGCACGCTCTACCTGATCTTCGCGATCATTGCCGGCATCATCGGTGGCGCGCTCTCGGTCGCCATCCGCATGGAGCTGCAGGAGCCGGGCATCCAGATCTTCAGCGGCCTGGCGCAGATGGTCTACGGCATGCAGGGCGACGCCGCCATCGACGGCGGCAAGAGCATGTACAACGCCTTCGGCGCCGCGCACGGCCTGATCATGATCTTCTTCATGGTGATGCCGGCGCTCATCGGCGGCTTCGCCAACTGGATGGTGCCGATCATGATCGGCGCGCCGGACATGGCCTTCCCGCGTATGAACAACATCTCCTTCTGGCTGCTGCCGCCGGCCTTCATCCTGCTGCTCTCCTCTATGTTCGTGCCGAGCGCGCCGGGCGCTTTCGGTCCCGGAGGCGGCTGGACGATCTATCCGCCGCTCTCGACGTCCGGCCAGCCGGGGCCTGCGCTTGACCTGGCGATCCTGTCGATCCACATCGCCGGCGCATCGTCGATCCTCGGCGCCATCAACTTCATCACCACCATCTTCAACATGCGCGCTCCCGGCATGACGCTGCACAAGATGCCGCTGTTTGCCTGGGCGGTGCTGATCACCGCCTTCCTGCTCCTGCTCTCGCTGCCGGTTCTGGCGGGCGCCATCACCATGCTGCTCACCGACCGCAATTTCGGCACCGCCTTCTTCGTGCCGGATCAGGGTGGCGATCCGATCCTCTTCCAGCACCTGTTCTGGTTCTTCGGTCACCCCGAAGTGTACATCCTGATCCTGCCGGGCTTCGGCATCATCAGCCACATCGTCTCGACCTTCTCGAAGAAGCCGGTGTTCGGCTATCTCGGCATGGCCTACGCCATGGTCGCGATCGGCGCCGTCGGCTTTATCGTCTGGGCGCACCACATGTACACGACCGGCCTGTCGCTCGATACCCAACGCTACTTCGTGTTCGCCACCATGGTCATCGCGGTGCCGACCGGCGTGAAGATCTTCTCCTGGATCGCCACCATGTGGGGCGGCTCGATCTCCTTCAAGCCGCCGATGCTGTGGGCGCTGGGCTTCATCTTCCTGTTCACCATCGGTGGCGTCACCGGCGTCCAGCTGGCCAATGCCGGCCTCGACCGCTCGCTGCACGACACCTATTTCGTGATCGCCCACTTCCACTACGTGCTGTCGCTGGGCGCGGTGTTCGCCATCTTCGCCGGCTGGTACTACTGGTTCCCGAAGATGACCGGCTACATGTACTCGCCGGTGATCGCCAACACGCACTTCTGGGTCACCTTTGTCGGCGTTAACCTGATCTTCTTCCCGCAGCACTTCCTCGGCCTCGCCGGCATGCCGCGCCGCACCGTGGACTATCCTGACGCGTTCGCCGGCTGGAACATGATCTCGTCCTATGGCTCGTACATCGCGGCCGTCGGCGTTGCGATCTTCCTCTATGGCGTGTTCGAGGCCTTCCAGAAGAAGCGCGTCGCCGGCGCCAATCCGTGGGGCGAAGGTGCCACCACGCTCGAATGGCAGCTGCCTTCGCCGCCGCCCTTCCACCAGTGGGAACAACTGCCGAAGATCAAGTAGGCGGCGTCCCGACTTATACGAGGCCGCCGGCTTGCCCGGCGGTCTTGGCCAACGGAATGATGGACTTAAAGTACGCATGGCCCTTGCCGAAGACAGATTGATGGAGGAAGCGGGCTTTCGCATGTCGGAAGCTACCACGGGCGATTTCTTCGCCCTCCTGAAGCCCCGCGTCATGTCGCTGGTCGTCTTCACGGCCTTTGTCGGCCTGGTCGCGGCGCCCGTCGCCATCAATCCGCTGCTGGCGATGATCGCCATCCTGGCGATTGCCATCGGCGCCGGCGCTTCCGGCGCGCTCAACATGTGGTACGACGCCGACATCGACGCCGTGATGACCAGGACCGCCGGCCGCCCGGTGCCGGCCGGTCGCGTCACGCCGGGCGAGGCGTTGAGCTTCGGCCTTGTGCTCTCGGTGCTGTCGGTGATGACGCTCGGCGTGCTGGTCAACTGGCTGTCGGCATCGCTTCTGGCTTTCACCATCTTCTTCTACGCCGTCATCTACACCATGTGGCTGAAGCGCTGGACGCCGCAGAACATCGTCATCGGCGGCGCCGCCGGCGCCATCCCGCCGGTGATCGGCTGGGCCGCGGTGACCGGCTCGGTCAGCCTCGAGAGCGTGATCCTGTTCCTGATCGTCTTCCTGTGGACACCGCCGCATTTTTGGGCGCTGGCGCTGTTCAAATCCGACGACTATGCCCGCGCCGGTATCCCGATGATGCCGAATGTCGCCGGCCAGGCCTCGACCCGTCGGCAGATTTTCGCCTATGCGCTGATCCTGGCGCCGGTCGGCGTGCTGCCCTGGGCGCTCGGCTATACCACAGCCGGCTATGGCGTCGTCTCGGCGGTCCTCGGCGCGGGCTTCGTCTGGTATGCCTGGAAGGTGCTTGCCATGGCCGACGGCGATCGCGCGATGAAGCCGGCCAAGGCCCTGTTCGGCTATTCGCTGCTCTATCTCTTCGCCATCTTCGCCGCCTATCTCGTCGATTGCGTCGTCGGGCGCGTGCTCATGATGGGGGGAGCATGACCATGGCCGATAAGAACCTCGAACTGGTCACGCTGACCGAGCGCCAGCGCAAGGCGCGCCGCAACCGTTCCATCGCCATCGCCGTTGCGCTGGCCGCATTGGTCATCGTCTTCTATGCCGCCACCATCGTGCGCTTCGGTCACCAAGGCGCGAGCCTGACCGGCTCGGGTCTGCTTGGGGGCGGCTGATGAGCGGCGACTTGAGCAAGCCTCGCAAGGTCAATAACGGCATCGTCGCCGCCGTCTGCCTCGCCTTCTTCACCGGCATGGTCGGCATGGCCTATGCGGCGGTGCCGCTCTACAAGATGTTCTGCCAGGTCACCGGCTATGGCGGCACCACGCAGCGCGCCGAGAAGCAATATGCCGGCCGCGTGCTCGACCGCGACATCACCGTCCGTTTCGACGCCAACACCAACGGCATTCCGTGGCGGTTCGAGCCTGTTGCCCGCTCGGTGACGATCAAGATCGGCGAGACGACCCAGGCGCATTACAGCGCCACCAACAAGTTCGACCGCCCCATCACCGGTCGCGCTTCGTTCAACGTGCAGCCTGAAATGGCTGGCGCCTATTTCAACAAGGTGGAGTGCTTCTGCTTCACCGACACGACGCTGAAGCCCGGCGAGACGCTGGACATGCCGGTCGTGTTCTATGTCGATCCAGACATCGTCAATGTGCCGGAACTCAAGGACTTGAAGACGATCACCCTGTCCTACACGATGTTCCCGGTCGAAAAGAAACAGCCGGTCGCCTCATCGGCGCCGGCCGCTGGCAGCAGCAAAAAAGTTCCAGATTCCGAAGCAAGCCTCGGGGGTTGATATGGCAGACGCGCACGCAAAACCACAACACGACTACCATCTCGTCAATCCAAGCCCCTGGCCTTTCCTGGGCTCGGTCGGCGCGCTCGTCACCGCCGTCGGCGGCGTCTGCCTGATGCAGTATCTGAAGGGCGGTAATTTTCCGGTCTTCGGCCACAACATCGCCAATCCGTGGCTGTTCTTCATCGGCATGATCATCGTGCTCTACACGATGTTCGCCTGGTGGTCGGACACCATCAAGGAAGCGCATGAGGGGCACCATACGCGCGTCGTGTCGTTGCATCTGCGCTACGGCATGATCATGTTCATCGCCTCCGAGGTGATGTTCTTCGTCGCCTGGTTTTGGGCCTTCTTCGACGCCAGCCTGTTCCCAGGCGAAGCCGCGCAGTATGCCCGCACCGCCTTCACCGGAGGCGTCTGGCCGCCGAAGGGCATGGAGGTCCTCGATCCCTTCCACCTGCCGCTCTACAACACCATCATCCTGCTTTTGTCCGGCACCACGGTGACCTGGGCGCATCACGCCCTGCTGCATGGCGACCGCAAGGGCCTGATCAATGGCCTTGTTCTGACGGTCGGCCTCGGCATGCTGTTCACCATGGTACAGGCTTACGAGTACATGCACGCGCCCTTCGCGTTCAAGGAATCGATCTATGGCGCCACCTTCTTCATGGCGACCGGCTTCCACGGCTTCCACGTCATCATCGGCACCATCTTCTTGGCTGTCTGCCTGGTGCGCGCGATGCGCGGCGACTTCACGCCGAAGCAGCATTTCGGCTTCGAGGCTGCCGCCTGGTACTGGCACTTCGTCGACGTGGTCTGGCTGTTCCTGTTCAGCGCCATCTATGTCTGGGCCTCGAACGGCGCACTGATCGAAGGCCATTGACCAAAAGCAATTCCGGGAAAGCGCGCAGCGGCTTTTGCGGAATTTGCTTGGAGCAACGGGCGGCCGCGGCGACGTGGCCGCCTTATCTTTTGGGGCGAAAGGGTCTACGGTGCGGACATGAGTGAAGATAAGGCGATCTGGCCCCCCATCGATCCGATTTCGGCCGGCCTGCATGGCCGCTGCCCGCGCTGCGGCGAAGGCAAGCTGTTCTCGAGTTTCCTCACCGTCGGCAAGCGCTGCTACAATTGCGGGCTCGACTATTCCTTCGCCGATGCAGGCGATGGACCGGCGGTGTTCGTCATCCTGATCATCGGCTTCGTCGTCGTCGGCCTGGCATTGTGGATGGAGGTGACGTTCAGCCCCCCGCTCTGGCTGCACTTCATCCTGTGGATACCGCTGGCGCTGGTGCTCTGCCTGACGGCGCTGCGCCTCATCAAGGGTGTGCTGATCACCTTGCAATATTCGAAGAAGGCCTCCGAAGGCAGGCTGGAATCCAACGAATGAACGAAACGACCCGTCTGGCTGCCGGCCGTTCGCGGCCGCGCTCGGCGTTGCTCATCGGTCTCGGCCTTGTCCTGTTCGCCGTCCTGATCGGGCTCGGCACCTGGCAGGTCCAGCGCCTGCACTGGAAGGAAGACCTGCTCGCAACCATCGACAAGCGCACGCATTCCGCGCCGTTGCCGCTGGCTGATGTCGAGAGGGAGTTCGCCGCTTCCCATGACGTCGATTACACGCCGGTGACGGTGACCGGCACTTTCCTTCACCAGGGTGAGCGGCATTTCTTTTCCACCTGGCAAGGCGACAGCGGCTTCAACGTCTACACGCCCTTGCAGCTCGAGGACGGCCGCTTCGTGCTCGTAAACCGTGGCTTTGTTCCCTACGACCTCAAGTACCCGGCCAAGCGACCGAAAGGCGAAGTAGCCGGCAAGGTGACGGTGACCGGGCTTGCGCGCAATCCGTTGCCGGGAAAACCGTCGATGATGCTTCCCGACAATGACGCCGCCAAGAACATCTTCTACTGGAAGGATCGCGACGTCATGGCTGCGACCGCCGGTCTGCCGGCCGGCTTTGTACTGGTGCCGTTCTTCATCGATGCCGACAAGACGCCGAACCCCGGCGGCCTGCCGGTCGGTGGTGTCACCATCATCGACCTGCCGAACAACCACCTGCAATATGCCGTCACCTGGTACGGACTGGCCGCCGCGCTCGCAGCCGTGCTGATCCTGAGGTTGCGCCGCCCGGCGAAGGAAGCGTGAAGCCCGCCGCTCTTGACAGGGCAGGGGTGCGCACCTCATTTCGCCTACATCAAAGAGAAAGAGCATGATGTCGTCCGAAAACCGCTTCATGCTCTTCTTTCCGACTGAACCGGCTTCGCATTCATGACCGAGAAAAAGCCACCGCTGACGATCAGGCTCTGCCAACCACGCGGCTTCTGCGCCGGCGTCGACCGTGCCATCCAGATCGTCGTGCTGGCGCTGAAGAAATACGGCGCGCCGGTCTATGTCCGCCACGAGATCGTGCACAACCGCTATGTCGTCGAAGGGCTGCAGAGCCTCGGCGCCGTCTTCATCGAGGAACTCTCCGAGATCCCGCCGGAGCATCGGCAGTCGCCGGTGGTCTTTTCCGCGCATGGCGTGCCGAAATCGGTGCCGGCGGATGCCGAGGCGCGCAATCTTTTCTATCTCGATGCCACCTGCCCGCTCGTCTCCAAGGTGCACAAGCAGGCGATGCGCCACCAGCGGCTCGGTCGTCATGTGCTTTTGATCGGCCACGCCGGGCACCCGGAGGTGATCGGCACGATGGGCCAGTTGCCGGAAGGCGCTGTGACGCTGATCGAGACCGAGGCCGACGCCGCGCGCTTCGTGCCCGTCGACGCTTCGGCGCTGGGCTTCGTCACCCAGACGACCTTGTCGGTCGAGGACACCGCCGGCATTATCCGGGCGCTGCAGGAGCGCTTTCCCGAACTGCACGCGGCCGCGGCCGAATCGATCTGCTACGCCACCACCAACCGCCAGGAAGCGGTGAAGGAGACGGCGGCGGGCGCCGATCTTTTCCTCATCGTCGGCGCTCCCAATTCGTCCAATTCGCGTCGCCTTGTCGAAGTGGCGGAGCGTGCGGGCGCCACGATGTCGCTTCTCGTGCAGCGCGCCGCCGAAATTCCGTGGGATGAGATCGCCGGGATCAGGACGCTCGGCCTGTCGGCCGGCGCATCGGCGCCGGAAATCATCGTCGATGAGATCATCGACGCGTTCCGGCAGCGTTTCGACGTCACCATCGATCTGGCCATCACGGCCACGGAAACGGAGGATTTTCCGGTGATGCGGGTGCTGCGCGATGTCGAACTGACGGCGGCCGACATGGCCTTCGTCAACGGAGCGGCGTGAACCGCATGGCCGTCTACACCGACGTCAACGAAGGCGAGCTGACTGCGTTCCTCAAAGCCTATCCGGTGGGTGACCTGCTCTCCTACAAGGGCATCGCCGAAGGCACCGAGAATTCCAACTTCCTGGTCCACGCCTCGACCGGCTCCTATATCCTGACGCTCTACGAGAAGCGCGTCGACAAGGCCGACCTGCCGTTCTTTCTCGGCCTGATGGGCCATCTCGCCAGGAAGGGCATTTCCTGCCCGCTGCCGGTCACCGCGCATGACGGCACCGTCATCGGCACGCTGGCCGGCCGGCCTGCGGTCATCATCACCTTCCTCGAGGGCCTGTCGCTCAGGCGCCCGACCGCCGCGCATTGCGCGGAAGTGGGCAAGGCACTCGCCGGGCTCCATCTTGCCGGTCAGGATTTTCAGATGAGAAGGCCGAATGCGCTGGCGATCGACGGCTGGCGCAAGCTCTGGGCGGCCTCGCGCGAGCGCGCCGACGAGGTCGAGCCGGGGTTGGCGGCCGAGGTCGATGCCGATTTCAGCGATTTCGAGCGCAACTGGCCGGCGGGCCTGCCGCAAGGCATCATCC
>NZ_RZTO01000999.1:0-1974 GCF_003997225.1 Mesorhizobium sp. M2C.T.Ca.TU.002.02.1.1 | reverse complement strand
TTCCAATAGGGTGCATGGCTACGATCCGGCAAGAAGCGGCGACGATGGGCCGCCCCAGCCAATTCAGGCCAAGTTATAGGAAGAACGATCATGAGCGATAACGCGGCAGTCGAGCAGGAAGCGTCGGGTGGACGGCGCGGACGCGGCGCCAGCGGCGGCGCGGCGGCACGCCGTGCAGCCCGTTCGGGCGGCGGTCCGGGCACGCAGCTCACCTACATCAAGCGCAAGATCAACGTCTACGAGGTCCTCAACGAGGAAGGCCTGGCGCTGATCGAGAAGAACACCGACACGGTGCTGGAAGAAACCGGCATCATCTTCCGTGACGACGCCGAGGCGCTGGCGCTGTGGAAGGAGGCCGGTGCCGACGTCAAGGGCGAGCGCGTGCACTTCCCCAACGGTCTCTGCCGCTCGCTGTTGAAGACCGCGCCTTCGATCTACACCCAGCATGCGCGCAACCCGGAACGCTCGGTGCAGATCGGCGGCAACGCGACCGTGTTCGCGCCGGTCTACGGCCCGCCCTTCGTGCGCGACCTCGACGGCAACCGCCGCTATGCGACGATCGAGGATTTCCAGAATTTCGTGAAGCTCGCCTATATGGCGCCGTCGATCCACCATTCGGGCGGCACGGTGTGCGAGCCGGTCGACGTGCCGGTCAACAAGCGCCACCTCGATATGATCTATGCGCATATCCGCTACTCGGACAAGCCGTTCATGGGTTCGGTGACGGCGCCGGAGCGGGCCGAGGACACGGTGGCGATGGCCAAGCTCGTGTTCGGCGACGACTTCGTCGAGAACAACACGGTGCTGACCAGCCTGATCAACGCCAACTCGCCGATGGTGTTCGACGAGACCATGCTCGGCGCTCTGAAAGTCTATTCGCGCCACAACCAGGCCTGCATCGTCACGCCCTTCATCCTGGCCGGCGCGATGAGCCCGGTCACGGTCGCCGGCACGCTGACGCAGGTGCTGGCCGAAGTGCTCGCCGGCGCCTCGTTCACGCAGCTGATCCGGCCCGGCGCGCCGGTGCTGTTCGGCACCTTCGCGTCCTCGATCTCGATGCAATCCGGTGCGCCGACCTTCGGCACGCCGGAGCCGTCGCTGGTCTCTTACGGTGCGGCGCAGCTGGCGCGCCGGCTCGGCCTGCCGTTCCGTACCGGCGGCTCGCTCTGCGCCTCGAAGATCCCGGACGCGCAGGCAGCCTATGAGAGCGCCAACACGCTCAACTCGACGATCCTCGCCGGCACCAATTTCGTGCTCCATTCGGCCGGCTGGCTCGAGGGCGGTCTCGCCTCCTGCTACGAAAAATTCATGATGGACATCGACCAGCTCGGCATGCAGCAGAAATTCTGCGAGGGCGTCGACCTGTCGGAAAACGGCCAGGCGATGGATGCCATCCGCCAGGTCGGGCCGGGCAGCCATTATCTCGGCTGCGACCACACGCAGGCGAACTTCCAGACCGCCTTCTACCGCTCCAACATCGCCGACAACAATTCCTACGAGCAGTGGCTGGCCGAAGGCGAGAAGACCGCGCCGCAGCGCGCCAACGAGCTTGCCCGCCGCTGGCTGGAGAGCTACGAGGCGCCGCATCTCGATCCCGCCATCGACGAGGCGCTGAAGGACTTCATCGCCAAGAAGAAGGGCTCGATGGCCGACGCCTTCACGTGAAAGGAGCCCGAGTCAGGCCGGGCTAAAGTCGCCAACATCATCCACAAGGAAGTCTGGCGGAGCGCGTTCTCCGACCCGGATCGGAAGGGATGACTTTTTCCCGCGGCACGGTCGAGGAGATTGTGGCCGCGCTCGCGGCCAACGGTCTGATCCTTCGCGGCGGTTTCAGCTTTGGCGACGATGAGACGGCGCCTGTCGGATTTTCCGGCGCGCCGGCCAGATCGGTGCTGCTCATCGGACAGGCGGGCGCTGCGCCCTGGCCGCATTTCCAGCGCTGGCGGGAACGACAGGCGAGGGACATCGCCAATC
>NZ_RZTO01000998.1:0-1984 GCF_003997225.1 Mesorhizobium sp. M2C.T.Ca.TU.002.02.1.1 | reverse complement strand
GGAACTGGTTGATCTTCGAGCCGAAGGCCTTGCGCTCAGCCGTATAGGCAAGCGCCTTGTCGAGCGCCGATTGCGCGCCGCCGAGCGAACAGGCGGCGATGTTGAGCCGTCCGCCATCGAGGCCGGCCATGGCGATGCCGAAGCCGGCGCCTTCCGCGGCCAGCAGGTTCTCGGCCGGCACCTTGCAATCCTCGAAGATGACCTGGCGGGTCGACTGCATGTGCCAGCCCATCTTGTGCTCGTTGGCGCCGAAGGACAGGCCCGGCGCATCCTTGGGCACAACGAAGGTCGAGATGCCCTTCGGGCCGTCGCCGCCGGTGCGTGCCATCACGACATAGATGTCGCTGTCGCCGGCGCCGGAGATGAACTGCTTGGCGCCGTTCAAGACATAGTCGCCGCCGCTTTTCACCGCGCCCGTCTTCAACGCTGCGGCGTCCGAGCCGGAGCCGGGTTCGGTCAGGCAATAACTCGCCAGCCACTCCATCGAGGTCAGTTTCGGCAGGAAGCGCTGGCGCTGCTCGTCGCTGCCGAAGCGGTCGATCATCGAGGCCGCCATGTTGTGGATCGAGATGAAGGAGGAGAAGGCCGGGTCGGCGTGGGCCAGCGCCTCGAAGATCAGCACCGCATCCAGCCGCCCGAGCGCCGAGCCGCCGACATCGTCGCGCACATAGATGCCGCCGAGGCCGAGCGGCCCGGTCTCGCGGATCACATCGGCGGGGAAGTGCTTTGCCTTGTCCCAATCGAGCGCATTCGGCGCAACGCGGTCCGCCGCGAAAGCCTGGGCCATCTCCTGGATGGCGCGCTGTTCCTCATTGAGTTCGAACTGGCCAGCGCCCGCATCGACTGCAGCGTCCATGGCGTGCTCCCTGTCGCTTCAGGCCTTCTGGCCTGTCGTTTTTGGCTTTGCGCGCCGTCCAATCTAGACCAATGATGCCGCCGCGCAACCCGGACCGCTGAGAACCGGCTGTGCATGGAATGACTAACGGAGCTCTTGCGTGCCGACAATTTTCGATGATTTGCTTGAGCGATTCCAAGCCTATCTCGGCGGCGTCGACAGCGATCTCGTCGCCGACGAAGTCGCGCGCATCGGCTGGGACATGCCTGTGCGTTCTCTCGAGCCGCGTGCGCTTGGCTGTCTTAACCATCTCGATCGCATCGCCGAGCTTGCAACGCCCGACGCCACGCCGCTGACGCGGTTCGTTGCCGACCATCGGGATGCATTGCGCTGGGGGCAGACCTATACGGCCGCCGATTTCGGGCAGGGCTTCATCGACAATTACGGCTGGCTGGAGGTGTTCGGCACGCGCGGGCATTTCGTCAATGAAGAGGTCGCGGGCGGTCTGCTGATCCTCGGGCCGAACATCGTCTATCCCGACCATCACCATATCGCCGAGGAGATCTACATCCCGCTGACCGGAGGCACCGAGTGGCGGATGGGCGAGGGGAGCTTTCATAGGCGCGCTGCCGGCGAGGTCATTCACCACGCTTCCAATGTCAGCCACGCCATGCGCACGGGCACGGAGCCGCTGATGGCGCTCTATCTCTGGCGCGGCGGGCCGCTGGCTCAGAAATCGACGATCGGCTCAAGGGGCCGGAGCTGATGGCAAAAGCGATCATGCTGCAGGGCACGGGCTCCGATGTCGGCAAGACCGTGCTGGTGGCGGGACTTTGCCGCGCCGCGAAGAATCGTGGACTGAAGGTCAGGCCGTTCAAGCCGCAGAACATGTCGAACAATGCCGCCGTCGCCGACATTCCCGGCGATAAAGCCGGTGAGAATAGGGCCGGCGAGGGCGAGATCGGCCGCGGGCAGTGGCTCCAGGCGCTTGCTTGCGGCGTCCGTCCGACCGTGCATATGAACCCCGTGCTGCTCAAGCCGCAGAGCGATATCGGCTCGCAAGTGGTGGTGCAGGGCAAGGTCCTTGGCGAGGCGCGGGCGCGCGACTATCAGGCGATGAAAGCCGCACTGATGGATGCGGTGCTGGGT
>NZ_RZTO01000997.1:0-1988 GCF_003997225.1 Mesorhizobium sp. M2C.T.Ca.TU.002.02.1.1 | reverse complement strand
ATAATACGCAGCTATAAGATTTTTATATATATAAATTCTCCATTTTACACTTCAAAATGATACGAAATTTCGCATATCTTTTATCTGTTAATTTTATATTGCGGCGCATTAGATACTTGCTGCATCGCACAATTCCGGTAGGGGTTTTTCCTTGCCTGACATTTTGCAATGACATAGCCTTATCCTGTTTCCGGCTTCAAGGACATCGCTGTAACAAGGGAGCGGCGACAGTCTTTCGTAGGCCACATCGGGCGGGTGCAGGCTAGACTGGTTTGGTAGAGGATAGAAAAGTTCCTCTGCTATTTGCAGTTTAGGTCGTGACAGCTGCCGGAAATACTTCCCAATACAGATCGCCTGGACAAGCTCTTGCGAGCTTGAATACCGATTTCTTGTTGTCAACCTGGGAGGAATTTGATGCGCGCACTTAAGCAAGCTACCTACATCGCGACAACCACTGCGCTACTATCGTTGGGCGCGCTCTATACAGCGTCAGCCAACGAAGATCTCGCAAAGATGGCCAAAAACCCGAAAGACTGGGTGATGCAGACTGGCGACTACGCCAACACCCGTTATTCCACGCTCAAGCAGATCACCAAGGAAAATGTGAAGAACCTGCAGGTCAAGTGGACCTTCTCGACCGGCGTGCTGCGCGGCCATGAGGGCGGCCCGCTGATCATCGGCGATGTGATGTATGTTCACGCGCCGTTCCCGAACACCGTCTATGCTCTCGATCTCAACAAGGACGGAAAGATCCTTTGGAGGTACGAGCCCAAGCAGGACACGAACGTCATTCCGATCATGTGCTGCGACACGGTCAATCGTGGCGTTGCCTATGCGCCTGCCGATGGCGATCGCCCCGCGCTTGTCATTCTCAACCAGGCCGACACCACGGTCGTCGCGCTCGACGCCAAGACCGGAAAGGTCGTATGGTCGGTCAAGAACGGCGAAAACACCGACGGCGGAAAGGGCGAATCCGGCACGTCGGCGCCCGTGGTCGTCAAGGACAAGGTCCTCGTCGGCGTCTCGGGCGCGGAGTTCGGCGTCCGCGGTTGGCTGGCCGCCTACGATCTGAAGGACGGCAAGCTCGCCTGGAAGGCCTATTCGGAAGGCCCGGACGCAGACACCCTGCTCGATCCCGAGAAGACCACGCAGCTCGGCAAGCCGGTGGGGAAGGACTCTGGCACGAACACCTGGGAAGGCGAGCAGTGGAAGACGGGCGGCGGCACGACATGGGGATGGTATTCCTATGATCCCAAGCTGAACCTCGTCTACTACGGCACCGGCAATCCCTCGACCTGGAACCCCGTCCAGCGCCCCGGCGACAATCGCTGGTCGATGACCATCTTCGCCCGCGATGCCGACACCGGCGTCGCCAAATGGGTCTACCAGATGACCCCGCATGACGAGTGGGACTATGACGGCATCAACGAGATGATCCTCGTCGACGGCATGGAGGTCAAAGGCAAGAAGCACGACGTGCTGGTGCATTTCGACCGCAACGGCTTCGCCTACACCATGGACCGGGCCACCGGCGAGCTTCTCGTCGCCAAGAAGTACGACCCGGCGGTGAACTGGGCCACCGAAGTCAATATGGACCCCAACAGCAAGGAATATGGCCGCCCGCAGGTCGTGGCGAAATATTCGACGCAGCAGAACGGCGAAGACACGAACTCGACGGGTATCTGCCCGGCAGCGCTCGGAACCAAGGACCAGCAGCCGGCCACCTACTCGCCGAAGACCGGGCTGTTCTATGTGCCGACCAACCACGTCTGCATGGACTATGAGCCGTACAAGGTGAGCTATACCGCCGGCCAGCCTTATGTGGGCGCCACCGTATCGATGTATCCGGCGCCTGGCGGCGACGGCAACATGGGCAACTTCATTGCCTGGGACGCCGCCAAGGGTGAGATCGTCTGGTCGAAGCCCGAGCAGTTCTCGGTGTGGTCGGGCGCGCTGGCGACCGCCGGCGACGTCATCTTCTATGGGAC
>NZ_RZTO01000996.1:0-1991 GCF_003997225.1 Mesorhizobium sp. M2C.T.Ca.TU.002.02.1.1 | reverse complement strand
ATTCTGTACCGCTGCAAAGCTTGAAGGTAACGGCATGGATTCTAGGGTCTACGCCGCGTCGCTTCGCTCCTTGCTCCGCCCTGGAATGACGAAGCCAAGGACAGCGCCCAATCACGTATTCATCGAATCGAAGAAGTCCGCGTTGGTCTTCGTCTGCTTGAGCTTGTCGATGAGGAACTCGATCGCGTCGGTCGTGCCCATCGGCGCCAGGATGCGGCGCAACACGAAGATCTTCTGCAGGTCCGCGCGCGGCACAAGCAGGTCCTCCTTGCGGGTGCCGGACTTGAGGATGTCCATCGCCGGGTAGATGCGCTTGTCGGCCACCTTGCGGTCGAGCTGGATTTCGCAGTTGCCGGTGCCCTTGAACTCTTCGAAGATGACTTCGTCCATGCGGCTGCCGGTATCGATCAGCGCGGTCGCGATGATGGTGAGGGAGCCGCCTTCCTCGATGTTGCGGGCGGCGCCGAAGAAGCGCTTCGGGCGCTGCAGCGCGTTGGCGTCGACACCGCCGGTCAGCACCTTGCCCGATGATGGCACCACAGTGTTGTAGGCGCGGCCGAGGCGAGTGATCGAATCGAGCAGGATGACCACGTCGCGGCCGTGCTCGACCAGGCGCTTGGCCTTCTCGATCACCATTTCGGCGACCTGCACGTGGCGCGCCGCCGGCTCGTCGAAGGTGGACGAGATCACCTCGCCCTTCACCGAGCGCTGCATGTCGGTCACTTCTTCCGGACGCTCGTCGATCAGGAGCACGATCAGGTAGCATTCCGGATGGTTGGCGGTGATCGAATGGGCGATGTTCTGCATCAGCACCGTCTTGCCGGTGCGCGGCTGCGCGTTGATCAGCGCGCGCTGGCCCTTGCCGATCGGCGCGACCAGGTCGATCACGCGCGGCGAGATGTCCTTCGAGGTCGAATTGTCGACCTCCATTTTTAGCCGCTTGGTCGGATAGAGCGGCGTCAGATTGTCGAAATGAATCTTGTGACGAATCTTTTCAGGATCGTCGAAATTGATGGTGTTGACCTTGAGCAGCGCGAAATAGCGCTCGCCCTCTTTCGGGCTGCGGATCGGTCCTTCGACCGTATCGCCGGTCTTGAGCGAAAAGCGCCTGATCTGCGATGGCGAGATATAGATGTCGTCGGGACCCGGCAGGTAGTTGGCGTTGGCCGAGCGCAGGAAGCCGAAACCGTCCTGCAGCACCTCGACGACGCCGTCGCCGATGATCTCGATATCCTGGGCCGCGAGCTTCTTCAGGATCGCGAACATCAGCTCCTGCTTGCGCATCACGCTGGCGTTCTCGACCTCGAGCGATTCGGCATAGGCGATCAGCTCTGGGGGCTTCTTGTTCTTGAACTCTGCGAGTTTCATTTCTTGCATTAGATAGACTCTGGGTAGGCTTTGGGGAGAAAAATCGGCTGAATACGACAAATGCCGGGCGCGGCCGAAAGCGAGTAAAAGGGGCGGCGCATGACGGGAAGGAAGACCCGTCTTTTATCGTCGGTCGCCTGAAAGAGCAAGCCGCCTTTTGCGGATCCTGGCGGGTCGGGAGAAGCTGAAGCGCGGTCCCGAACCGGAGGTCAGCGAAAGCAACGGAGACCGGTTCCCGGAGAAGACCACGCTCCCGGTCTAGAACGGCTTCACGATGACCAGGATGACGATGACGATCATCAGCAATGTGGGGATCTCGTTGACGATCCGCCAGTGCCTCGCCGGTTTTTCGTTCTTGTCCTCGGCGAATTTCCTGACCGCGGCGGCGAGGTAGCCGTGCAGGCCCGACAGGACGAGCACAAGCGCGATCTTGGCGTGCAGCCAGCCGCCCTCGAAATGGAAGATCTTCCAGGCCATCCAAAGCCCGAACACCCAGGTCACGATCATCGCCGGATTGATGATCCCCCTGAGCAGACGGCGCTCCATCACCTTGAAGGTCTCGGACTGCACCGAACCTTTCTCGGCATCGGCATGATAGACGAAGAGCCTGGGCAGATAGAGCA
>NZ_RZTO01000995.1:0-1992 GCF_003997225.1 Mesorhizobium sp. M2C.T.Ca.TU.002.02.1.1 | reverse complement strand
GTGATCTTCTTCAACCGGCTGTCGGCCGACGACCACGCCTTCGGCATCTCCTGCGACAACATCCTCGGTGGCCGCAGCATTGCCGATTATCTGGTCGACACCGGCCACCGGCGCCTGGCCTATATCGCCGCGCTGGCGGATGCCTCGACCAATGTCGCCCGTCACCGCGGCTTCAGCGAGCGCGCGGTCGAACGGGGCCTTGCCGCACCCGTCGTCATCGAGGCGGGGCAGTTCAGCTACCACGCCGGCTACGAGGCCGCGCGCAAGCTGCGCGACCTCAAGGAGATGCCCGACGGCGTGTTCTGCGCCAACGATATTCTCGCCATCGGCTTTCTCGACGGCGTGCGGCGAGAGCTTGGCCTCGGCGTGCCGGACGACATCTCGATCGTCGGCTTCGACGACATCGAGATGGCTCACTGGCCCTCGCATGGGCTGACGACCGTCCAGCAGCCCATCGAAAAGATGCTGGAGGCGACGGTCTCGCTGGCCAAGGAGCTTGGCACGAATGCCGGCAAGGAGCCGGTCGTGCAGATGATACCGCCGGGCTCCGTGATCGAGCGCGCGACGACGCGCCGGAGGCATCATGGCTGAGATGTCGGGGAAACTGTTCTTCGAGCGCGCGGTCACCGTCCACCGCTACGATTGCGAGGTGATTGCTTCGCCGCCGTCGGACGTCGAAGGCGGGGAAGCCAGGCAGGCCATCGAGAACGATCCTGCAGCCGACGAGGTCGTCGTCCGCTATGTGGTCGCCTGCCGCCCCGTCTATGACGGCTTGCGCCGGCTGATCGGACAGGTCGCCGGCCTGCTGGTCCTGGCCGAGGCCGGCGGCCGCCGCGACGTGCTCGACCTGCCGGATATCCCGGCCGCACGCGAACGCTGGGCCGAGGTCGAGCAGCGGCTTCGCGCCTTGCAGGCGCCGAGCGGCCTGGAGGGTCATCTCGACCGCCTTGCGACCGCGCATGCGACGCTCGGCGAAGTGCTCGAGGATTTCGGTCTGGCCCGGCTGCAGCGCGACTGGCAGCAGCATCTCGACCGGGCGGGAGACAGGATCAAGCACGCCTATGCCTGGCTGCAGGCGGCGTCGGAACCACGCGCCGGCATGACGCCGGTCGACTTCAATCACGCCTGCTGCAGTTGTGCGCAGCGCTGGCGACATCAGGGAGGAAACGATGGGCCAATATTCGATCTGGGTGCTTGAGTACAGCTACGTCACCAACTACCACAAGAGTGGCGTGCTCTACGGCGCCCACAACCAGGGCTACGTCAAGCTTCCCTACTGCTATGCGCTGATCAAGGGCAACGGCCACGTCGCCATGGTCGATGTCGGCTACAACAACAAGGATTACGGCAAGCATCTCGGCGACAAGTTCGGCGTCGAGAACTGGCATTCGCCCGAGACCGTCCTCGGCGAGATCGGCCTGGCGCCGAAGGACGTCGACACGGTCTTCATCACGCACGCCCATTTCGACCATTTCGGCAATGTCGAGGACTTCCCCAAGGCAACCTTCTACATCCAGGAGAAGGAGATCGCGAAATGGGTCTGGGCGATGTCGTTGCCGGATCGCATGCGCTGGATGAACGTCGCCGTCGATCCGGGCGATATCGTGCGCGGCGTCGATCTGGCCCGGCAGAAGCGGCTGGTGACGCTCGATGGCGCGAGGCAAGACGTGCTGCCGAATGTCGATCTCAATCCCGCCTTCGACAGCCACACCTATGGTTCGATGTGGGTCACCGTGCGCAACGGCAAGGAAGACACCTGGGTGCTGGCGGGCGATCTCGTCTATGTCTTCGACAATATCGAGGGCTCGGGAGCCGCCGTCGATATCGAGACGCTCTATGTCCCGGTTGGGCTTGCGGTCGGCAGCCAGACCAATCTCGTGCTGGCGACCGAGGAGATGATGAAGCAGGTGAATTACGAGGCGCGCCGCGTCATTCCCATCCACGAAGAACGGCTGAAGGACCGCTTCCCGTCGCCCATCACCAAGGATGGCC
>NZ_RZTO01000994.1:0-1997 GCF_003997225.1 Mesorhizobium sp. M2C.T.Ca.TU.002.02.1.1 | reverse complement strand
AGGGAACGAGAAATCATAGGTGTTGGGCTGCGGCGCGACCGAGATGAAGCCTTCGATCTCAGGCCGGCGCATCAGAAGCTGCATGCCGATCCACGAGCCGAAGGAATAGCCGGCGACCCAGCAGCTCTTGGAATCCGGATGCAGCGACTGCACCCAGTCGAGCGCCGCGGCCGCGTCGGACAACTCACCGGTGCCGTGGTCGAATTCGCCCTGGCTGCGGCCGATGCCACGGAAATTGAAGCGCAGCACGGTGAAATCGCGCTTCTGGAACATGTAGAAGAGGTCGTAGACGATCTTGTTGTTCATCGTGCCGCCGAATTGCGGGTGCGGGTGCAGCACGATGGCGATCGGGGCGCTCTTTTCCTTCGAGGGCTGATAGCGTCCCTCCAGGCGTCCAGCCGGACCGGCGAAAATGACCTCAGGCATAAAATACTCCACGTGGCATATGAATGCGCTAGCCCGGAACTCTTCGGCCCGACTCTCCTGCGGCCCCAGACCTTCTGTGGCCTTGACGCCGGGCGAGCGTCTTCCTAGAAGCTAGTTTAGAATGGTTCAAAACTGGGAGGCCGAAACCCGATGGTTCGGGCCGCCCGCGCCGCAAGCCGGGTAAATAGGACGGCTTGCCTTGCAATTTCAAGGAAATAACGCGCTATCCTCGCGGGATAGTTGGCGAAAGGACGAACTGAGCGAAAATGGCCGCAACCCGCGCCTATCTCGACTACAACGCCAGCGCGCCGCTCATTGCGGAAGCGCGGGCGGCGATGGTCGCGGCGCTCGACGCTGCCAACCCGTCATCGGTCCACGCGGAAGGGCGCGCTTCGCGTCGGCTGGTCGAAGACGCGCGCCGCGACGTGGCGCGGCTGGTCAACGCCAGGCCCGAGCATGTCGTCTTCACCTCCGGCGCCACCGAGGCCGCCTCGACGCTGCTTACGCCCGGCTGGCAGATGGGACGCGGCGCCATCCGCATGAGCCATCTCTATGTCTCGGCGGCCGACCATCCCTGCATCCTCAATGGCGGGCGGTTTGCGGCCGCGCAGGTGACGAGGATCGGCGTCGATCGCAACGGCATTGCCGATCTCGAGGCGCTTTCAGCCGCGCTCGCCGCGCATGACAAGGCCGCCGGCCTGCCGCTGGTGGCGATCCATGCCGCCAACAACGAGACCGGTGTCGTGCAGCCGGTCGAGCGCATCGGCGAGGTCGTCAAGGCCGCCGACGGGGTGCTGGTTGTCGATGCCGTTCAGGCTGCCGGGCGGATTCCGCTCGATATGTCAGGCCCTTATGCCGATTATCTGATCCTGTCCTCGCACAAGATCGGCGGACCCAAGGGTGCCGGCGCGATCATAGCCGCGTCCGACCTGATGATGCCGCGGCCGCTGGTCAATGGCGGCGGCCAGGAGAAGGGCCATCGCGCCGGCACGGAAAACGTCGCTGGCATCGCCGGTTTCGGCGCCGCCGCGCGGGCGGCGCTAGCGGGCCTCGCCGGGATGGAGGCCATCGCGCGCCGGCGCGACGAGATCGAGACCATCGTGACCGAATTGGCGCCCGACGCGGAAATCTTCGGAAATGCCGCTCCAAGGCTTGCCAACACGACATTCTTCGCTATTCCCGGCATCAAGGCCGAGACGGCGCAGATCGCTTTCGATCTTGCCGGCGTCGCCCTGTCGGCGGGCTCGGCCTGCTCGTCGGGAAAGGTCGGGCCAAGCCACGTGCTCAAGGCCATGGGCCATGGCGACAGCCTGGGCGCCTTGCGGGTCTCGATCGGCCACGCGACCGGCGCCGGGGATATCGAGGCCTTCCGGGCGGCGCTGGCCGGCATCGTCGCGCGCCGCGCGGGCAAGGAAGAAGCCGCCTGACGGCGGCAAAGCATCGGAGCGAGAAACGCCTTGCGGTTCTTGGATTTCCGCTGCTCGAAGACGAATTCAGGCCTTATGGCCTGGTAGAGCCGTGCGTTTTGTCCTGGCCGGGTGAATTTCCGGCGGACACGCACTATATGGAGA
>NZ_RZTO01000993.1:0-1997 GCF_003997225.1 Mesorhizobium sp. M2C.T.Ca.TU.002.02.1.1 | reverse complement strand
ACCGGGCACAGGCCGTTGCCGGCATGCGGCATGATCCCGCCGCCCACCAGGCGGCCGAGCCCACTCGCGGCGAGGTCGCGCGCAATGCCGTAGACACTGGTCGCGTCGGGACGGTTCGGCGTCAGATTGATCTCGATCACCGGATCGTCGAGATGCGCGTAGGCGGCGAAGCTGGTGCCGACCGGCGCGTCCTCAGGCAAATCGATGATGCCGTTGTGCTCGTCGGAGATTTCCAGCTCGCGCTCGGAGCACATCATGCCATGGCTCTCGACGCCGCGGATCTTGCCGACCGAGAGCGTCACGTCGATGCCGGGAACATAGGTGCCGGGCGCCGCGAAGGCGCCGATCAGGCCGGCGCGGGCGTTCGGCGCTCCACACACGACTTGAACCGGCGGCTTGCCGTCGCCGGTGTCGACGGTGAGCACGCGCAGCCGGTCGGCGTCGGGATGCTGCACCGCCGTCAGCACTTTCGCGATGACGAAGGGCTTCAGGCCCGACTTGTCGTCGACATGCTCGACTTCGAGGCCGATCGCGGTCAGCCGCTCGACGATCTCGGCAAGCGAGGCGTCGGTCTCGAGATGGTCCTTGAGCCAGGAGAGGGTGAATTTCATGACTGTGTTCCGTCAGGTCTTTGTTCGTCGGGCCGGGATACGCTGGTCTTCAGATGTCTGGGCAGATCGTCCGGCATGTGCAGGAAGGGGAGTTGCTCACGCACATAGGCATGCAGCGTCGGCTTGAAATAGGCCGGCATGTCCATGGCGCCGAGCATGAAATAGATCCGGTTGTCGAGCCGCTTGTCGGTATAGGCGATCGGCGAGCCGCAGATACCGCAGAACGTGCGCTCCACGGGGCCGTTGCGGTAGCTTTTCAGCGATTTGCCGGTGAGCGCGACCTGGTCTGCCATGAAGCCGACAAAGGCCGACACCGGCGCGCCCGTCGCGCGCCGGCAATCGCCGCAATGGCAATAGCTGATGTGGTGCGGCTCGGCCGAAGCCTCGAACCGCACCGCGCCGCAACGGCAGCCGCCGGTGTGAGGTGCCGTCATGCAGACAGGCCCCCGAACAGCGTCGGCAAGTCGAGCGGCCGGAAGCCGTAATGCGTGAGCCAGCGCACGTCCGCGTCGAAGAAGGCGCGCAGGTCCGGCATGCCGTATTTCAGCATGGCGATGCGGTCGATGCCCATGCCCCAGGCAAAGCCCTGATATTCGTCGGGATCGAGCCCGCCGGCGCGCAGCACGTTCGGATGCACCATGCCGCAGCCCAGGATCTCCATCCAGTCGGAGCCTTCGCCGAAGCGCACTTCGCCCGGACGCGAGCGGTCGCACTGGATGTCGACCTCGAGGCTGGGCTCGGTGAACGGGAAGAAGGACGGCCGGAAGCGCATCTTGACCGACGGCACCTCGAAGAAGGCCTTGCAGAACTCTTCCAGCACCCACTTCATGTTGGCGACGTTGGCGGTCTTGTCGACCACCAGCCCCTCGACCTGATGGAACATCGGCGAGTGGGTGGCGTCCGAATCCTGCCGGTAGGTCTTGCCGGGGATCACGATGCGGATCGGCGGCTTCTGCCGCTCCATGGTGCGGATCTGCACGGGCGAAGTGTGCGTGCGCAAAAGCTTGCGCTCGCCCTTCTCGTCCGGCTGGAAGAAGAAGGTGTCGTGCATCTCGCGCGCCGGATGTCCTTCGGGGAAATTCAGCGCCGTGAAATTGTAATAGTCGGTCTCGATGTCCGGACCTTCGGCGATCGAGAAGCCGAGGTCGCCGAAGATCGCCGC
The DNA here is from genome assembly GCF_003997225.1 of Mesorhizobium sp. M2C.T.Ca.TU.002.02.1.1. Classification (NCBI taxonomy): domain Bacteria; kingdom Pseudomonadati; phylum Pseudomonadota; class Alphaproteobacteria; order Hyphomicrobiales; family Phyllobacteriaceae; genus Mesorhizobium; species Mesorhizobium sp. M2C.T.Ca.TU.002.02.1.1. The sequence continues at coordinate 224 of NZ_RZTO01000993.1, read as the reverse complement.
GATCTCGTCGATCACCTGGCTGATCGGATGGATGCGGCCGCGCTCGGCCGGCGACTGGCGGACGGGGAGCGTCACGTCGACCTTCTCGGCGGCGAGCCGGGCGGCGATCGCCACATCCTTCAGCTCCGCCTTGCGCTGGGCGAGCGCCTCGGTGACGCGGTTCTTCAAGCCGTTGATCGCCGGGCCCTTCACCTGCCGCTCCTCGGCGCTCATGGCGCCCAGCG
>NZ_RZTO01000992.1:0-1999 GCF_003997225.1 Mesorhizobium sp. M2C.T.Ca.TU.002.02.1.1 | reverse complement strand
CTCGAGGCGACGGCGATGGCCATTGCCGCGCCACACCTCGACCGTCGGCAGGAATTCGCGGATGTGCTGGAAGGCCCAGCGATTCCAGGGTGGCCGGTCCCAGTCGAGCTTCGGCGGCACCAGCTTCGGCGGCGAACCCTGCATGATCGGCGGCCGCGGATCGGAGTTGCGATAGGACGACAAGGCTTCCTCCCGAGGCATGTCGCTCAAAAGGGAGAGCGATATGCACAGTAGCAGTCACAAGAAAGGGAGGCCGGAGCCTCCCCTCCTTTCATGCGTCGCGCTGATTTATTTGCGCAGGTTGGTCCAGATCTTGTTGTAAATCTCCACCACGTCGGGTGGGCACGGCTCCACGAATTCGGGCGTCGGCGAGCCGGCCGGAGGGCTGATTTCCGGCGAGTTGGCGAATTCCGCAGGCAAGAATTTATGGCTGCCCGCGATGCCGTTGTCATAGCCCGCGAACTCCGAAATCAACGCCGCGTTCTCCGGCGCCATGACGAAGTCCTGGAACAGTTTGGCGTTCTCGAGATTCTTGGCGCCCTTCAGCACCGCGACATTGTCCATCCAGCCTTCGATGCCTTCCTTCGGATAGGCATATTTGATGGCCGGGATCTTCTGTCGCGAACGGTAGCTGGCGCCGTTCCACTGCTCCGAGACGATGACGTCGCCGGAAGTGATCTTGGTGATGGTGTCGTAACTGAAGGTTTTCCACGACGGCTTGGCGGCCACGAGGATGTCGTTGATTTTCTTCAGATTGGCCTTGTCGGCGCCGCAGCGCGGCACGCCGGCATAGCGCTCGGCCGCGTGCATGACGGTGTTGACGTCGTCAAGCATGTTGATCTGGCCCTTCAAGTCATCCGGTGGATTGAACAGGATGGCCAGAGTGTTGATGTCGCCCTTGAACTTGTCCGTATTGACGGAGAATGCGGTCGTGCCGAACTGCCAGGGCGCGGTATAATGACGGCCCTTGTCCCAATAGACGTCGACGAAGCGCGGATCGATGTTCTTGCCGTTCGGCATCGCGTTGGGCTCGGTCTTCTCGAGCAGGCCCTCTTCGACCATGATCTTCACGGTGTAGTCGGATGGCACGACGATGTCGTAGCCGGAATTGCCGGCGCGCACCTTGGACAGCATGGTTTCGTTGGAATCGTAGTCGTCCAGCGTCACCTTGACGTTGTACTGCTTCTCGAACTTTTCGATCAGCTTGGGGTTGGTGTAGTCCCCCCAGTTGTAGATGTGCAGTTCGCCGTCGGCGAGCGCCGGCACCGCCCACAGCAGAACGGCCGCGGAAACGGCCGCCATCAGTTTTCCAGACATTTTATGTTCTCCTTGCCTTCCCATTGTTGTGTTGGAGCTCTCAAGTCATTTTGCGCGTCGCCGCGCGATCAGGAACGAGACCGAGACGAACAGGATCGACACCAGGAGCAGGATGGTCGAGATGGCGTTGATCTCCGGCGTCATCGGCCGCCGGATCTGGTTCCAGATATAGAGAGGCAGCGTCGTCTGGCCGGGGCCGGCAACGAGCTGCGTAATGGTGAAATCGTCGAAGGAGACGATGAAGGCCAGCGCCGCGCCCGACATGATGCCGGGGACCAAGAGCGGCAGCGTGATGCGCTTGAAGGCGTTCCACGGCGTCGCGTAGAGGTCGGCCGCGGCATATTCCAGCGTCAGGTCCATATCCTCCAGTCGCGCCCTGATCGGCATGTAGGCGAAGGGGATGCAGAATACGGTATGGGCGAGGATCAGGTTGCCGATGCCGAAATTCAGGCCGAGCGTGCCGGCGATCAGCGCGAAGAAGGAGAGCGTCGCCACCGCAGTGATGATCTCCGGCACCATCAGCGGCAGGTTGATGATCATGAAGGCCGCGGCGAGTCCGCGCCACGGCTTCACCCGCGTCATGCCGATCGCGGCCAGCGTCGCGCAGATGGTCGAAACGATCGTCGCGGTCACCGAGATGATCAGCGTGTTCTTCGCGGCGCTGTGGAACTCCTCGTTGAGC
>NZ_RZTO01000991.1:0-2008 GCF_003997225.1 Mesorhizobium sp. M2C.T.Ca.TU.002.02.1.1 | reverse complement strand
CCTTGCGGAGGCGCATGAGCTTTCGCCGGAAATCGCCTGGGCCTACAGGACGGTCATCGCATCGGGCGGCCGTACCCGGATTTCCGTGCTCGCCGGCGAGATCGGCTGGAGCCGCAAGCACCTTGCGGCCAAATTCACCGACGCGATCGGCATCGCCCCGAAGACCTTATCGCGCATCGTACGCTTCAACCGAGCGCTGTCGCTGTCGAAGCGACAGGACGACGACTGGGCAGGCATCGCCGCCGATTGCGGTTATGCCGACCAGGCGCATCTGGTGCGCGAGTTCCGCCAGCTTGCCGGCGAGACGCCGACCGGACTCGCGGCGTCGATGCAGGCCTGAGCCGAGGTAACATTTCTTCAAGACGCCGGAACAGCCTTGGTCGAAATTGGGCTCATCGACGCGAACAAGGAGATCGTCATGCCCTCGTCAACCGAAGCACCCCGTATCTACCCTGCCCTGCGTTACCGGAACGCCGCCAAGATGATCGATTGGCTCTGCGAAGCCTTCGGCTTCGAGGTCCGCGCCCGCTATGGTGACGGCGACATCGTCCACCACGCCGAGCTGACCTTTGGCTCCTCGATGATCATGCTGGGCACGGCGCGCGACGACGATTACGGCAAGATGGTCGGCGAGCCAGGCGAAGGCGGCGGCAAGTCGATCTATATCGCCGTCGATGATGCCGATGCCGCCTATGCGCGCGCCAGGAAGGCCGGCGCGAAAATCACCCAGGAACTGGTCGACCGCGACTATGGCAGCCGCGAGTTCATCTGCCTCGACCCGGAAGGCAATGTCTGGTCGTTTGGGACCTATTGGCCGAAGGCGTAGCTCTGTCATCGCCAGCGTTCGAGATTGGCGACAGCGCCTGAACTTCGTCATCCACGGGCGAAGCAAGGAGCGAAGCGACGCGCGCAGACCCGAGGATCCATGCCGTGACGTTGAGGCGTTGCGACGGTGCAGAATTCTGCATGGCTGCAACGCCTTCAGGTAACGGAATGGATTCTATGGTCTGCGCTGCGCCGCTTCGCTCCTTGCTCCGCCCGTGGATGACGACCCGAGGGGCGTTTTCGCCAATCACAAACCCTGTGAGTTCGATAGAGCTATCTATCGTGCGAGCGAAAAAATCGCGTCACAGTCGAGATGCCGCTCCAGCTCGGCCGCGACCTCGTCCAGCGCCCTCTCGACGTCCGCGCGGTAGTCGATGCCGCCTCCTTTGACGCCAAGGCTCTCAAGATAGGCGGTGCGAAAAGCGTCGGCGGAAAACAGTCCGTGCAGATAGGTGCCGATCACCTTGCCGTCGGCGGAGATCGCGCCGTCCTCGACGCCGTTGAGGATCGTCGAGGGTCGCGCCGTATCCGGACCGGTGGTGCGGCCGAGATGGATTTCGTAGCCTTCGAGCGGCAGGCCGAACTGCACAGACCGTGCGCTTGAATTGCGCACGGTCTTTTCCGGCTCCATCACGGTTTCGATGTCGAGCAGGCCGAGGCCCTCGGCCTCTCTCACGCCGCCTTCGATGCCGTCGGGATCGCGCACCACGCGGCCGAGCATCTGGTAGCCGCCGCAGATGCCGACGACATGGCCGCCACGCTTGCGGTGGGCAAGAAGATCGCGGTCCCAGCCGTTCTCACGGAACTTGATGAGATCGCCGATGGTCGACTTCGAGCCGGGGATGACCACCAGCCCGGCATCTTCCGGCAGCTTCTTGCCCGGCGGAACGAACACAACTTCGACCTGCGGCTCGGCCTTGAGCGGATCGAGATCGTCGAAATTGGCGATGCGCGCCAGCATCGGCACCGCCACCTTCAGCGCCCTTTTCCCGCCGGAAGCGAGGCGTTCGAGCACGACCGAATCCTCGGACGGCAGCCGCCCGGCCGCCTTCAGCCAAGGCACCACACCGAAACAGCGCCAGCCGGTGAACTTTTCGATTGCCTTGATGCCGTCGTCGAACAAAGAGACATCGCCGCGGAACTTGTTGATAATGTAGCCGGCGATCATGCGCCGGTCCTCCTC
>NZ_RZTO01000990.1:0-2011 GCF_003997225.1 Mesorhizobium sp. M2C.T.Ca.TU.002.02.1.1 | reverse complement strand
GTCGATGACGGCTGATCTCCCCCCTTGAGGGGGAGATGTCCGGCAGGACAGAGAGGGGGGCGACGGATCGCCGACCTCTGAAAGGTCCGGCTTCTCAACGACACCAACTCCCGGCTCATAAAACCCCGCCTTCGGCACGCTCACCTGCTCGGCAACCGCCGCCTCAGCCCCCGCAAGCCGTGCCAGCCTTTGCACCAGCGCGCTCATATTCGCCGGACCGCCCTCTCGGAAATAGCCCAGCAGGGCGTCCAACTCAGCGCGCGGCAGGGTCGAGCCTTCAATGAGCCGCTGGTCCTCGTCATGGCTTTCGCCGGGCAGCAGCGCCAGCTTGATGCCACGCTCGCTCGCCACTGCCGCCAGTTGGTCGCAGCCGTAGCGCCACCACTCATAGCCACCGAGGATGCGGACGAGGATGACCTTGGCGTGGCGGGCGACGCTGTCGATCCACAGGTCCACCGACATCGGATGGCGGAGGTCGCGAAGGGCCGCCAGCCGCATCGAGGGCAGGCGCCCCGCATCCGCCTTCCAGGCGGCTGCCAGGCCGGCGAGATCGCTGTCGGTGAAGGACAGGGCCACGACATCCGCAGGCGTCTGCCTGAGGTCGATCGGCTCGGCGAGATCGTCGAGCGAAGCGGATGTGGTGGCGAGGATATGCATCGCTGTCCGATTTGCCTCAGCCGGCGAGGATACGCTCGATCGCCGGGCGGTTCAGCCCCTTGAGGCCGATGACGACGAGCCGCGAGCGGCGGTCGTCCTCGGCTGTCCAGGCGCGGTCGTAATAGTGGTTGACGCGTGGGCCGACGGCCTGCAGCAGGAGGCGCATCGGCTTGCCACCGACCTCGACGAAGCCTTTGACGCGCAACACGTTTTCCTGTTCGGCGGCAAGGGCGACACGCTTTGCCAGTTCGTCCGGATTGGCGATCGACGGGATGTCGATGACGAAGGAATCGAAATCGTCATGCTCGTGGTCGAGCTCGTCGTCGTGATGGGTCTTGCGGTTCTCGATGTCGTCCTCGACGGCGAGGCCGAGGCCGAGCAGCACCGACGGGTCGACTTTGCCGTGAGTGGTCGGGACGACCTTGACGGCGCGTGCCACGTGCTCGCCGATAACGGCGTTGGCGCGCTGCGAGCCGGCGGCGTCCATCAGATCGCTTTTCGACAGGATGATCAGGTCGGCGCAGGCGATCTGGTCCTCGAACACTTCCTCGACCGGATCGTCATGGTCGAGAGAATCGTCGGCGGCGCGCTGCGCCTGGAGTGCATCCATGTCGGAGGCGACGCGGCCGTCGGCCAGCGCCGGACCGTCGACCACGGCGACGACGCCGTCGACGGTGACGCGGCTCTTCACCGTCGGCCACTGGAAGGCCTGGACCAGCGGCTTCGGCAGAGCAAGGCCCGAGGTCTCGATCAGGATGTGATCGACCTTCGGCGTGCGGGACAGGATCTGGTCGAGCGCCGGCACGAAGTCATCGGCCACGGTGCAGCAGATGCAGCCATTGGCGAGCTCGACGATGTTTTCCTCCGGGCAGGCGTCGACGCCGCAGCCTTTCAAGATCTCGCCGTCGATTCCGACATCGCCGAATTCGTTGACGATGATCGCCAGCCGCTTGCCCTTGGCGTTTTCGAGCAGGTTGCGGATCAGCGTCGTCTTGCCGGCGCCGAGGAAGCCGGTGACGACGGTGCAGGGCACGCGGGAAACGGAAGCGTTCATGGTCAGTCCTTCAGCATGTCGAGGGGAGGGATGCGGGCAACCAGGCCGCGCTTGAGGGAATCGGGCCGTCCGCGCCAGGGGATCAGGCCATCGGTCGAGGTGGCGAAGAGCTTTGCGCCGGCGACGAGGTCGGCGCCGCTGGTCGTGTCCAGATCGCCGAAGACGTAGCTCCAGCAGCCATCGCGCAGCAGCGCGGCGCTCAGCCGGCGCTTGCAATTGCCGAGGCATTCGACGGTGCGGATGCGAATTTTTTCGCCCGATGCGGCACGGCGCGTGTCTTGGGCCAGCAGCGCGCCGGCG
>NZ_RZTO01000098.1:0-11489 GCF_003997225.1 Mesorhizobium sp. M2C.T.Ca.TU.002.02.1.1 | reverse complement strand
CGCTGAATTTGGAGATGTCGCCGGACAACTCGTCGAGGCGCTTGGCGGCCCAGGGCGAGATCAGCCCGTTCAGGCGGCGGCGGGCGATGCCGTATTTGTCCTCCAGCAGATCGCCCATGCGATCGGGATGGAAAAGGCCGAGTGGCGATTCGAAGACCGGGCTGATCTGGTTGCCGACCTTGAGCGTGTAGATCGGGCGCTCCTCCATCAGCTTCTTCAGCCGTTCGGCGAGCGAGGATTTGCCGCCGCCGACCGGTCCGAGAAGATAGAGGATCTGCTTGCGCTCCTCGAGGCCTTGCGAGGCATAGCGGAAATATCCGGCGATGCGCTCGATCGTATCCTCCATTCCGTAGAAGTCGGAGAAGGAGGGATAGATCTTGATGGTGCGGTTGGAGAAGATGCGGCCGAGCCGCTCGTCCTTGCTGGTGTCGACCAGGTTCGGCTCGCCGATCGCCTCGACCATGCGCTCCGGCGCCGAGGCGTACATGGATTTGTCCTCGCGGCACGCCAGCAGATATTGCTGGAGGCTGATCTCTTCCTGGGCCGCGTTGGAATAAATCTCCGAAAACAGATCGAAGACGTCGGATGGGTTCTCGCGCATGATGCTTTGCCTCGGAGCCGATAGGCTGCCAATCGGCTCATCGCTTCATCAACCGCCGGAAAGCATTGTGGTTCCCTTCACATGAAGGGAGAGCGCACTTTGCACTCCGGCGTTGGCCCTCGGGAACACCCCGATTCGGCCGCAAATGCTCGCCTATCAACATACGTGGTGATTGCCAGCGGGCGGTCAAGGAGTGGATTTGTTTTCGCACCGAAAGTTGTCATTTTTGGTCCGTAAATGAGGCGCGTGACGAACATCCATGCGCGCCGCGGCGCAACCTGGCCGGAGATGGCGATGATCGATCGACGCAGCTTCATCGTGACATCCCTGGCGGCGCTGTTGCCGGCGGGTGCGTCAGCCGCCGGCCGTCCGGACCAGCCGGAACCGCAAACCCGCGATTACGGTCCGGCCAAGCTCGACATCTATGCAGCAGGCGGCGCGAACAACCTGCCGGTGGTCTTCTTCGCCCATGGCGGCGCCTGGCGGTTCGGCAAACGCAGCCAGGTCGGCGCCAAGCCGGGCTTCCTGCTCGCCAACGGATTCGTCTTCGTCTCGATCGATTACCGCATGTTGCCGCAGGCCGATGTCGCGACCCAGGCCAGCGACGTCGAAAAGGCCTATGCCTATGTGCGCGCCAATATCGCCCGGCATGGCGGCGACCCGAACCGCATCGTCGGCATGGGCCATTCGGCCGGCTGCCATCTGGTTGCGCTGACCGGCATGCGAGGCGGCCTGCCTGGCGTCGCCGGCCTGATCCTCGACGACACCCGGGCCTATGATCTTGCCGCGCTTTCCAGGGATGGCGGCATGGTTCGGGCCTATGCGCGTGCCTTCTCCGATCCCGCGCAATGGACCGCGCTGTCGCCGGCGAGCTATGTCGACGGCAGGAAGCATCCGCCGACCTTCATCGCTTATTCGCGTGCGCCCGGGCGAGGCGAAGAGTCGCAAGCTTTCGCGAAACGGCTGCGCGCCGCGGGAACCAAGGTCACGCTTTTCGACGGCAGCGCCTATACGCATATGTCGATCAATCGCGACTTCGGCCAGGATGGCGATGCCCTGACCGCCGCCGCGTTGGCGTTCCTCAAGGCGACGGTGGCCTGACTACCAGCGCGTCCTTTCGCCAGGCGCGGCCGGCTCGATCGCCAGAGCATGCACGCCGGCTTTCAATTCGTCGGCAAGCAGTTCGTTGACGGCGCGGTGACGGTCGACGCGGCTCATGCCGGCAAAGGCGGCCGAGACGACGCGGACGCGGAAATGCGTCTCGCCGGTGCCGTCGAAATGGGCCTCGTGGCCGTGCTCGGCGTGGTGATGGCCGGCATGGAGGTGGCTTTCGTTGATGACGGCGAGCCTTTCGGGCGAAAATGCCGCCTTCAGCTTGTTTTCCATCGTCGACTGTATGGACATCCGGGCTTCCCTTCCCCACATCTGCGGCACAGCCGCAAAATCTTGAATTTCGACCGCTTTTAAGCCGCGATTCAGCGGTTAGGGCGATCATCGGCGAAATGTCAATTCTTGTTTCGCACGTGCGAACAGCCCATAAATGGGGGAGATGAAAGCGTATCCCAAATATTTCGAGAAAATTCGAATCCGGCCGGAGAAGGACGCGGAGCTGAAGTCGCGCGCCCCGGTCTGCCAGTGGGATGGCTGCAACGAGGCCGGCACGCATCGCGCGCCGGTCGGACGCCTCAAGGAGGGCGAGTATTTCCGTTTTTGCTTCGAGCATGTGCGCGAATACAACAAGGGCTTCAATTACTTCTCCGGCGTGTCGGACAGCGAGATCGCGCGCTTCCAGAAAGAGGCCCTGACCGGCCACAGGCCGACATGGCGCATGGGCGCCAATGGCGGCGGGACGCGCTCGGCGCCGGATTTCGCGCAGCAGCGTTCGGGGCGCGCCGGCTACTACAACCGCATGCGCGATCCGTTCAATCTGTTCGGTTCAGGCGCGCGCGAGCCGCGCGAGCGCAAGGCAAAGCCGCTTGAGGCCAAGGCACTGGAAACGCTTGGCCTTGACACAAAGGCGACTGGTCAGGACATCAAGGCGCGTTATAAGGAACTCGTTAAGCGCCACCATCCGGATGCGAATGGCGGCGACAGAGGTTCGGAAGACCGGTTTCGCGATGTGCTCCAGGCCTATCGCGTGCTCAAGCAGGCAGGATTGTGCTGAGCGGCCCTACGGTTCGTGTCGTTTTCCAACTTTCATAAGGTTGGAAAAGGCTCTAAGACCGCCCCCGGACAAAATCGATTGCCGGCGAAACGCGGCGTTTCGCCCGTGGAGACGTTGATAGTGATGAACAAGGTCGATCGCGATATCGCCAACCTGCCCGACACGACGGTGTCGGTGAAGGAGAAATTCGGCTTCGAGTCCAAGATGGTCGTTCCCGCTTATTCGGCGGCGACCGAGCATGTGCCGGACATCGACCCGGATTATCTGTTCGACAAGGCGACGACATTGGCGATCCTCGCCGGCTTTGCCTACAACCGCCGTGTCATGGTGTCGGGCTATCACGGCACCGGCAAATCGACGCATATCGAGCAGGTGGCGGCGCGGCTCAACTGGCCCTGCGTGCGCGTCAACCTCGACAGCCATGTCAGCCGTATCGATCTTGTCGGCAAGGACGCCATCGTCGTCAAGGAAGGCCTGCAGGTCACCGAATTCCGCGACGGCATCCTGCCCTGGGCCTATCAGCACAATGTCGCGCTCTGCTTCGACGAGTACGACGCCGGCCGTCCGGACGTGATGTTCGTCATCCAGCGCGTTCTGGAATCATCGGGCCGGCTCACGCTGCTCGACCAGAGCCGCGTCATCCGCCCGCATCCGGCGTTCCGGCTGTTCGCCACCGCCAACACGGTCGGTCTCGGCGACACCACCGGCCTCTATCACGGCACGCAGCAGATCAACCAGGCGCAGATGGACCGCTGGTCGATCGTCACCACGCTGAATTACCTGCCGCACGACAATGAGGTGAACATCGTGCTGGCCAAGGCCAAGCACTATCGCGACAACAAGGGCAAGGACATCGTCAACAAGATGGTGCGCGTCGCCGACATGACGCGCTCGGCCTTCATCAATGGCGACCTGTCGACGGTGATGAGCCCGCGCACCGTCATCACCTGGGCCGAGAACGCCGAGATCTTCGGCGATATCGGCATGGCGTTCCGGCTGACCTTCCTCAACAAGTGCGACGAGCTGGAGCGTTCGGTGGTGGCCGAGTTCTACCAGCGCGCCTTCGGCGAGGATCTGCCGGAGAGCGCCGCCAACGTGGTGCTGGGTTAGGCGCGCCGCTGAAAGGCCTCCAGCCTTTCAGCATGAAAACGCGCAGGGAATGATCAATGGCGGGTCCGGGCGACAACACGCGCAACAAGCCGAAGAACGGGTCTGAAGCCGACAGCTTCAAGCGCGCCGTGACCGTATGCATGCGTGCCGTCGCCGGCGACAAGGACCTCGAGGTCGGCTTCGCTAAGGACCGCCCGGCGCTGGCGGGAAATCGCGCGCGCCTGCCCGAACTGCCCAAGAAGGCTTCGCGCAACGACATCGCGATCACGCGCGGTATTGGCGATTCCATGGCGCTGAAGCGCGCCTGCCACGATCAGCGCATCCACAACAAGCTGGCGCCGGAAGGCAAACTGGCGCGGGCGATCTACGATGCCGTCGAGCAGGCTCGCGTGGAGGCGATCGGCAGCCGCGCCATGCAGGGCGTGGCCGACAATATCGGCTCGATGCTCGAGGACAAATACACCAAGGCGAATCTCGTCGACGTCAGGGACAAGGCGGACGCGCCACTCGAAGAGGCGGTCGCGCTGATGGTGCGCGAAAAGCTCACCGGACGGCCCGTGCCGAAGAGCGGCGAGCGGCTGGTCGACCTCTGGCGCCCTTGGATCGAGGAGAAGGCCGGCGCCGATCTCGACGGCCTGTCGGCCAAGCTCGAGGACCAGCAAGCCTTTGCCCGCGTCGTGCGCGACATGCTCGTCTCCATGGAAATGGCCGAGGAGCTCGGCGACGACCAGGAGACCGACGACTCGGAGGAAAACGAAGAGAACGAGCAGCAGGGCGAGGAACAGAGCGAGGAAGGCGGCGAGGAGGATTCGGGCTCCGAGCAGTCGCAGTCGGAAGATGCCGAAGCCTCCGCCGACGAGGAAGAGTCGGCCGAAACGGAAGCGACCGACGCCACGTCCGACGACCTGTCCGACGAGGATGATTCCGACGCCGAGACGCCGGGCGAGGCCAAGCGCAACGACAATCCGTTCCTCAACCTGCCGAAAGAGATCGACTACAAGGTCTTCACCACCGCCTTCGACGAGACGGTCGGTGCCGAGGACCTTTGCGAGGAAGAGGAGCTCGACCGGCTGCGCGCCTTCCTCGACAAGCAGCTCGCCAACCTTTCCGGCGTCGTCGGGCGGCTCGCCAACCGGCTGCAGCGCCGGCTGATGGCGCAGCAGAACCGCTCCTGGGATTTCGATCTCGAGGAAGGCTATCTCGATCCGGCGCGCCTGGTGCGCGTCGTCATCGATCCGATGCAGCCGCTGTCCTTCAAGCAGGAGCGCGACACCAAGTTCCGCGACACGGTGGTGTCGCTGGTGCTCGACAATTCCGGCTCGATGCGCGGGCGTCCGATCACGGTCGCCGCGACCTGCGCCGACATCCTGGCCCGTACGCTGGAGCGCTGCGGCGTTTCGGTCGAGATCCTCGGCTTCACCACCCGCGCCTGGAAAGGCGGGCAGGCGCGCGAGAAATGGCTCAAGGACGGCAAGCCTCCGAATCCCGGCCGACTCAACGACCTGCGCCACATCATCTACAAATCCGCCGACCATCCATGGCGGCGCTCGCGGCGCAATCTCGGGCTGATGATGCGCGAGGGCCTGCTCAAGGAAAACATCGACGGCGAGGCGCTGCTTTGGGCGCATAACCGGCTGATCGGCCGGCCCGAGCAGCGTAAGATCCTGATGATGATCTCGGACGGCGCGCCGGTCGACGATTCGACGCTCTCGGTCAATCCGGGCAACTATCTGGAGCGCCATTTGCGGGCGGTTATCGAGCTGATCGAAACGCGCTCCCCGGTCGAGCTTTTGGCAATCGGCATCGGCCACGACGTCACCCGCTACTATCGCCGGGCCGTCACCATCGTCGATGCCGAGGAGCTCGCCGGCGCCATGACCGAGCAGCTCGCCTCGCTGTTCGGCGAGGAAAGCGCGCGCGACACGCGGCGCGGCGGCTTGCGGCGCGCCGGATGATCTTTTCGGGGCGGCGTGCGCGGCGGACGCTCTTCGCCTGCGTGCTGACCTGCGCCTCGCCGGCCATTGCCGCCCCGGGAACTCCCGTCGAGATCGTCGAGATCTCGGCGCGGCCGATCAGCCAGTTCCATACCGGCCATGACGAGACGCGGTTCGGGCCGCTCGAATTCGTCGGCGGGCTGGAGATGACCTCGCCGGCGCGCGATTTCGGCGCGCTGTCGGCCTTTCGCTTCCTGAAGCCGGGCGGCGATTTCATCGGTGTGGCCGACACCGGCTTCTGGTTCTTCGGCACGATCACGCATGACGCCGGCAAGCGACCGTCGGGTGTTTCGAATTTCCGCATGCAGCAGATGGTCGACGCTTCGGGCCGCCCGATCGACCGCAAATGGGAGGTCGATGCGGAAGGGCTCGCGGTCAAGGACGGCATCGCCACCGTCGGCTTCGAGCGCGACCAGCGCGTCGCCCAGTTCAAGATCGATCCCGACAATATGAAAGCCCCGGTCAGGCAGATCGATTACCTGGTCCCCGCTGAGGAGTTGCGCCAGAACCGCGGCTTCGAGACCGTGACCCACGCCGATCCTTATGGACAGCACGAGGGCGGCCTGGTCGTGGTCTCGGAGAGGAGCCTCGACAAAGCAGGCAATGTCTACGCCGCCGTCATCGAGGGGCCGCATAAGGGCGTCTTCACCGTTAGGCGCGACGGCGGTTTCGACATAACCGACGGCGCCTTCCTGCCGGACGGCGATCTGCTGCTCCTGGAGCGCAGCTTCTCGATCGCTCGCGGGGTGAAGATGCGGCTGCGGCGCATCTATGGCGAAAGCGTCGAGAAGGGCGCGGTCGCCGACGGACCGGTGCTGATGGAAGCCGACATGGGCTACCAGATCGACAATATGGAAGGGCTGGACGTCTGGACCCGCGACGACGGCGCGCTGATGGTGTCGCTGGTGTCGGACGACAACCATTCGATCCTGCAGCGCAACCTCTATCTGGAATTCATCCTGCACCAGGACTGAGCAGACCGGCCGGCATGGGTTCAGCCGTGCCGGCGGGCGCCAGCGGCCGAGACTAGAGCGTTTCACCGTTTCACGGAAACGGCGAACCGCTCTATCCCTTTGTTTTTACGCAATTCCGGGCGGAAAACCGCTCACACTTTTCCTGGAATTGCTCTACCGGCCGACGTGGCGGACTTCGTTCATCACGAAATTGGCCGCGCGCTTGCTGCGGTTGCGGATCTTGAGCGTCGCGGTGTTGTCCACGAAATAGGTATGAAGGATGCTGTCGCGGGTGCGGACTTCCGGTCCGACGGTGTCGACCGCATGCCAGGTGTCGGTGCCGACCGCAAAGGCGTAGCCTGTATTCGGGGAAAACGACATCCGGTGCGAATTCTCGAAACGTCCGTCCGGCTTGCGCTCGGCGAAGCGGGTGCCGATGTGGTTGATCGAGTCGTCCTCGGGCAAATAGAACTGAACCGTGATGCCCTTCCATTTCGTGTCGGTGTGGAAGCCGATCTTGTAGCCCGCCACGTCGCGCGTCAGCATCGGCACCGGATACATGCCGACCTTCATGAAGTCCGCGCCGAAGCGGCGCTCCAGGCCCGGGGCAAGGCGGCGCATGAACGCGTCCTTCAGTTCCGGCGCATGCAACGCCTTGCCGACCAGGGCCCAGACGGCCCGTTTCCGGTCAGGCAGATGGCGGATATATTCGGGGTAGAGGTCGATCTTGATCCGCGTCGCGGTTCCGTTCGCCTTGATATTCACATTGTTGCGCCCCTTGAGCGCACGATATTCGCGCGCCTCGGGCATGGCGGCGCGCATACGCCGATAAAGGTCCGGCGGGAAAACATCGGTCATTTCCAGATGCCAGAAAGGCGTTTCCACAAAGGCGGCGCGGTTCACGGCATCCACCATGTGCGAGACAACATGCTGCAGCGTTTGTGTGGCTGATGCTGGCGCCACCGCGCCGTCTATGGCCGACATGGATATCCTCTCCCCAATCCAAAGAACCCCGAATCCAAATTTCTTGAATAGATATATCGCTGGCCGAGCGGAATGCTAACCAAAGCACAGGCCGGATTGCAATGATCCACGGGACTGGCTTCAATCGCGGTTTTCTAAATTACGGGATGATGTTGCATCGGCGCAAAACCAGCACGTTGCGAGGGGCGCTGTCGACGATGCTGATATGGCCGCGGGCCGATATTCAGCGTACCTTGTAGATCTCGATCGGCTTTCCCGCGGTAGACTGGTCCAATTCGAGCCATGTCGGCAGGTCGCCCCGCAGCAACGCCGCGGCAAGGCCATTCGGCGCATCCAGGCCCAGCGATATCTCTTCCGTGTTGCCGCGGCAGATCGCGATCAGCCCGACATGCTCGCGCTCGATGACGGCGCGGGCGGCGTCCGGGCCCCCCATGAACGCGTCGAGCATCGCCAGATTGCCGCCGACATTGCGGTGATAAGGGCCGGCCAGCGCCCGGTGGTGGGTGAACACCAATATTCCCGAGCCGAGATTGGACGAGGCAAGCACCGTCGTCGCCGGCATGGCGGCAAGATCGCGGAAGTCGCCGGGCTTGCCGCAGGTCACGGCATGGTCGGGATCGGAATTGATCCGCTGCGGCGCCTTCTGGACCATGGATTGCGCCGCCACCGCGACCCCGGCCCAGGTCGCATTGAGCGAGACCAGCCACGCCATGACGATGCCGGCGGAAAGGCGCCATGAGGGTGCTGTGTCCGCCCGCAGGCGGGTTTTCGCGATCCAGGCCGAGAGCGGCAGCACGGCGAAGGCGACGGAGAAGGTCGAGCCGCGTACCTGCCAAAGGCTGACGACGAAGGCGACGACAAGCAGGATGGCGGCGAGAATTTCTTCGCGGCGCAGGCCACGGCTCCGCAACTGAAAGCCGATCAGCAGGATCGCGATGAAGGGCGTCACGTAGCGCGCCGCCATCAGCTTCGGCTGGTGGATGGCGACGCTCCAGAAGGGCTGCGCTTCGACCACGTCGGCCAGCCAATAGGTGCGGATGCGCTCGTCCATGTCCGCATAGGGCGAGGCCAGGCATTGCGGGAAGAACACAATCACGACGGCCGCGATCACCGCCGCAAGCGCCAGCATCGAAACCAGCCGCGCCCGAACTGTCGAGGTGGTCAATGCAGCGGCGATCGCGAGGCCGAAGCCGGAAAGCGCTGCTACCGCGAACTGGAAGGATGAGAAGGCGTCGCATTGGGCCACGCCCCAGTTGGCCGGCCGGATGGTCGCCACGAAGACCAGGGAGGCGATGCCGGCAAACCCAAGGCCGAAGCCCCGCGCCGTGATGCGCTCCTTGCCGTCGAGGATGAACAGGACCGCGGCGCAGATGCCGAGCACCGCCACATAGGCAGCGGTCTCCATGCCGACAGCCAGCGTAAGGCCCGCGCAAATGCCTGACAGAAGGGCAGCAGGCCGCCAGGAGGGCGCCTCCATCAGAAACCAAAGGCTGGCCGCCGTCAGCAGCAGCTGGACATTGTGGTGATCGATCACGCCCGGGCTGTAGATCACCAGGAAGAAGAGCCCCGCCGTCGACAGGATGACCGCCGGCATCGCGACATTCGTAGCGGCGAAGCGTTGCGAGGCGCGCATCAGCACGAATATGGTCAGCCCGTAGAGCAGGGTCGGCCAGATGATCTGCGCGGCGCGTTCGGCGGTGGCGGGGCTGGCGCCCAGCGCATCGAAGGCCCTGATGATCAGCGCGAGGGGCGTGTCGATCAGCCGCGACCAGTGCATGACGAAGCCACCCGAGGTGCCCATCCTGTATTGATGGAGGTCGAACCAGCCTTGGCCGCCGAGCAGGTCGCGGACCTCGACCAGCCGCAACATGCTGTCATTGTCGGCGCCATAGTTGGCAAGGGTGGGGAAGCCGGAAACCGCGTTGATCGTCAGCACCACCAGCGTGGCGCACAACGCAAGCAGGAGATCGTTTTTCCAACCGGTGCCTTGCACGGTCATGCTGGTTGCTATGCCTTAGAGCAATTCCAGGAAAAGTGTGACACGGTTTTCCGTCAGGAATTGCGTCAAAACAAAGAGATGGAGTGGTTCGCCGCTTCCGTGAAACGGCGAACCACTCTGGAGATTTTTCGCCATCCTGCATTATCGGCCGTAACAAAGCGTAAAGCCGCCGCGGCTGTGGCTGAAAGCGTCAGGGCCGGTTGGTCGCAACCCAGATGACGTGGCGGGCGCCGCGCTTGCCGTTGGCCCGGGTGTTGATCTCCTCGACAGAGAAGCCGGCCTGCTTCAGCCGCCGGGTGAAGCCGCTGTCCGGCCCTTGCGACCAGACCGCCAGGACGCCGCCGGGCGTCAAGGCGGCGCGCGCGGCCGCGAGACCGGCCGCGCCATAGAGCGTGTCATTGCCCTTGTAGACGATGCCTTCGGGGCCGTTGTCGACGTCGAGCAGGATGGCGTCCCAGGCGGCTTTGTCCGCCCTTATCAGTTGGCCGACATCGACTTCCTGAATGGTGACGCGGCGGTCGTCGAGGCAGCCGTCGAAGATTTTAGCCATCGGGCCGCGCGCCCAGGCGACGACAGCAGGGACAAGTTCGGCGACGGTGACGGCGGCGTCGCGATCGACGGCGGCGAGGGCGGCTCGCAAGGTGAAGCCCATGCCGAGCCCGCCAATGAGGAGCCTCGGCCGCTTGCGGTCGGCGATCCGCTCGCAGGAAAGCCTGGCCAGAGCCTCCTCGGAGCCGCTGAGGCGACTGTTCATCAGCTCGTTGGTGCCGAGCATGATGGAGAATTCATCGCCGCGCTGCTTCAGGCGCAGCTCCTGGACGCCATCGGGCGTGCGGGCGGAATCAAGCTGGACCCAGGGGATCATGCTCTCTCTTTTTGTTTGAGCATGATCTTTTCCAAAAACCGAGTTCCACTTTTTGGGATCATGCTCCGGCCGCGACCGCCGGCTGGCTCCAGCGCGCGGCGAGCAGCCGGTAGGGGATCAGCGCCACGACGGCGATGATCAGCTTGACCGAAAGGTCGCCAAGCGCCCAGGACACCCAGCGCATCGTCTCGACCGGCAGTATGCCCATCAGCGGCGCGGTCTCCAGCGCAAAGCTGTCATTGGGGCCGGCAAAAGCGAAGGCGGCGGAAAAGGCGACGCCGAAGAAGACGACCGTGTCGAACACCGAGCCGACCAGCGTGCCGACGATCGGGGCGCGCCACCAGCTCTGCCGGCGCAGCCGGTTGAACACGGTGACGTCGAGCAATTGCGCGGTGAGGAAGGCGGCGCCGGAAGCGCCCGCGATGCGCACCAGCCGGTCGGCGGCGGTCTCGAACGCGATCAGGCCATGACGGAACAGGAAGGGCGGGATCAGGATCGAGCAGGTCACCGCCGTCATGAAGCCGACGAACACCACTTTGCGCGCCACGGCCGGGCCATAGCGGCGGTTGGCGAGATCGGTGACCAGGAAGGAAAAAGGATAGGTGAAGGCGCCCCAGGTGAGCAGATCGGCCAGCGACAGACCACCGATCTCGCCCTGCATCGGGAACTGCACGAGGATATTGGAGGCCACGACGACAAGCGCCATGGCGGCCACGAAGGGCAGGTATCGCGTCAGGAAGTTCATTTTTTTATCCTGGGTAATGGAACCAGCGGAGCGTCATGCCGACGCTCGCTCTTATTGCGAGCACCGGCCAGACC
>NZ_RZTO01000989.1:0-2016 GCF_003997225.1 Mesorhizobium sp. M2C.T.Ca.TU.002.02.1.1 | reverse complement strand
GGACACCGTCGGCTATGGCGAGGAATTCCTGCTTGTGCAGACCCAGCAGGAGAACTGGCGCAACCGTCGCGTGACGCTGCGCCGCTTCGACGATTTCGTGCGGTAACGCTCAGGCCGACAACGCTGCTCGTCGAGGGCCCGGTTGCGCAAGGCAGCCGGGCTCTTTCATATGTGCGCGCCACCTGTCAGGAATCGGGTGGGAAGCGCTGGCGCCAAGCCATAATTTCCGGACATCGACACCGGAGATTGCCCATGAGCATCCAGTTCAAAGCCTTGCCGACCGAAGCCGTGCGCGCCTTGCAGCGGGGAGGGCCCGATGCCTATGGGCGCACCCCGGAGCACCGGATTTCCGACGGCGACGGTGTGCCATGCAGGCATTGCCTCAAGAACGTCGCCGAGGGTGACGGCTATCTGATCGTTGCCTACCGGCCGTTCCCGGATCTGCAGCCCTATGCCGAAACCGGCCCGATCTTCCTGCACGCCGAGGAATGCGAGCGCGCCGCCGACGGGGAAGCGCTGCCGGAGATGTTCGAAAGCAGCGACTATATCGTCAGGGGCTATGGCAAGGACGATCGCATCGTCTATGGCAGCGGCGCGGTCACGCCGACGGGCGACATCGCCGCTCGCGCGACAGCATTGCTTGAGCGCGACGACATCGCCTACATCCATGTCCGCTCGGCGCGGAACAATTGCTATCAATGCCGCATCGAGCGGGCCTGAGCCCAAACCCGTATGGCCCTAAAAAGAAGCCCGCCGATGGTCAGGCGGGCCGTTGGAGGGTCTGACAGAAGCTGTCGGCGAGTGCTGTCCGGGCCGGACTTGTCCAACCCGGAAAGCAGCTCAGGCCGCCAGTAACGACACGTGTCTAGGCGGCCTTCGCGCAGGGCGAATGTGAAGCGTTTCACACAAGGACGCATAATGGCTCGAAGGCGGGAACCAGCCTTTCAGGACTGTCGTATTCCCGTCGTACTCCTTTGCTAGAAAGTGGTTGTTGATGATGTGTCGACCGCGGATGGACCGGCGACAGATCGCAACATCGAGGAAGCGGGGCTTTTGCTCCGCTTTTTTGTTGCCCGGATTCGGTGCCGGTTTTGCGCGCAAGAAAAAGCCCGCCGGAATGACCCGGCGGGCGCGACAGGAGGAAGTTTCGGCCGGGATGTCAGGCCGCAAGGACCGCCTTCGGCTCGACCATTTCATAGCCGAGCGCTTCGGCGACGGCGCGGTTGGTGATCTTGCCCTTATGGACATTGAGGCCGTTGCGCAGGTGGTGGTCGTCGACCAGCGCCTTGAGGCCCTTGTCGGCGAGCTGCAGGCCATAGTGCAGCGTCGCGTTGTTGAGCGCATGCGCCGAGGTGACCGGCACGGCGCCGGGCATGTTGGCGACGCAATAGTGGATCACGCCGTCGACCTCATAGGTCGGATCGGCGTGCGTCGTGGCATGCGAGGTCTCGAAGCAGCCGCCCTGGTCGATCGCGACGTCGACCAGCACCGAGCCCTTCTTCATGCCGGAGAGCATTTCGCGGGTGACGAGCTTTGGCGCCGCGGCGCCCGGGATCAGCACGGCGCCGATGACGACGTCGGCCGAGAAGCATTCCTCTTCCAGCGCTTCGACGGTCGAATAGCGCGTATGCACGCGGCCGCCGAAGATGTCATCGAGCTGGCGCAGGCGCGGGATCGAGCGGTCGATGATGGTGACGTCGGCGCCGAGGCCGGCCGCCATCTTGGCCGCGTGCAGGCCGACGACGCCGCCGCCGAGCACGGTGACCTTGCCGGGCAGCACGCCGGGCACGCCGCCGAGCAGCACGCCGCGGCCGCCATTGGCCTTCTGCAGCGCGGTCGCGCCGGCCTGGATCGACAGGCGGCCGGCGACTTCCGACATCGGCGCGAGCAAAGGCAGGCCGCCGCGGTCGTCGGTCACGGTTTCGTAAGCAAACGCGGTGACGCCCGAGCCAAGAAGACCTTTGGTCTGCTCCGGATCGGGAGCGAGGGGGAGATGGGGGTAGAGGATCTGGCCGT
>NZ_RZTO01000988.1:0-2017 GCF_003997225.1 Mesorhizobium sp. M2C.T.Ca.TU.002.02.1.1 | reverse complement strand
CCGGCGAGCAGCGCCGCCAGCGCGCAGGCGGCTGCCGCGCCGCGCCAGATCCAGGCGCGCCGGCGCTGCGCCAGCGGATCGAATGTGCCGAGGCCGGCTTCCTTGAAGATCACTTCGGTTAGCAGGTTCCTGAGGAAGAAGCTGCGCTTCTCGACACGCGCCGCCGGCATGGCGCGGCGGGGCGGCAATCCGAAGGACGAGGAAAGGGCGGCGGTCAGCCGGTCGATGGGCGCGCCTTCCTGCGTCGCCGAGGTCAGATAAAGGCCGCGCAGCCAGGCGGCCTCCTCGTAGCGGCTTTCGCCGAACATTGCTTCGACCAGCACCTGGATCGGCTCGGAGAGGCTCGCCAACTGCGCCGGGAAACGGAAGATATCGGCGCGCTGGCCAAGCTTGTCCTCGTCTTCCAGCCGCGGCACCAGCCGCCGCTCCAGCTCGGCGGCCAGCCTGGCAAGTTCCGTCTGGATCGTGCCGGCGTTGACGCGGGCGTCGAGCGGGAAAGTCGTTCCCCACACCTGTTCGCGCGCCGTCGTCGACAAGCCGCCGAAGAAGGCCTCGAAGCCTTTGATCAGGTCGGCCTTGGTCAGCATCAGGTAGACGGGCAGGCGGATCTCGAGCCGATCGTTCAGCTCCGCCAGCCGGCGGCGGATTTTCCGGCCATGCGCCTTGATCGCCTCGTCGCCTTCGGAGAGCGCATCGATGGACAGAGCGACGATGACGCCGTTGAGCGCGCGGCGGCCCCGATGCTTCTTCAAGAGATCGAGGAAGCCGAGCCACTCCGCCGCGTCGACATCCGGCTGGCTTTCCTGCTGGACATAGCGGCCCGCTGTGTCGATCAGCACCGCGTTCTCGGAGAAGAACCAGTCGCAATTGCGCGTGCCGCCGACGCCCTGCAAATCGTCGGTGAGGTCGATCGGGAAATTGAGCCCGGATTGGCGCAAGGCCGTCGTCTTGCCGGTGGCCGGCGGCCCGACGATCACATACCAGGGCATTTCGCGCAGGAATTTGCGGCCGCCGAGCTTGCGGCGCTTGAGCTCGGCCATCACCTCGCCGAACTTGGCGCCGACGGCCGCGACGCTCTCTTCGCCGGGCGTGAGCTGCTTTTCCTGAACAGGCGCCGCGATCTCGGCGACGAACATGCGGTTGGCGCGGATCGCGCGGCGCTGCGCGATGATCAGCCAGATCAGCCAGAGGATGATCAACCCGGCGATGATGGCGATGCGCACATTGTCGGATTCGAACGGCGCGTAAGGGCCGACCTGCACGATCGGGCCGAACACCCAGATCAGCAGCGAAAGCAGCGCGATGCCGATCAGCGTCCACAGGAATCGCGAGGTGATGACGGCCCAGAGGAAGCGCAGGATGAACATCTCAGAGCCTCTTCTCGACCAGGACCTCGACGCGCCGGTTGAGCGCGCGGCCCTCGCGTGTCGAGTTGTCCGCCACCGGGTCGGTTTCGGCGCGGCCCTCGGAAGAGATGCTCTCCGCCGACACACCGGCTTGCACCAGAAGCTTGGCTATGGTTTCGGCGCGCGCTTCCGACAGGCGCTGGTTGCTGGCAAACGGATTGGATTTTTGCAGCCGCACATTGTCGGTATGGCCGACGACGGTGATTTTCCCGATCAGCTCCTTGTTGTCCAGGATCACCTTGGCGATCGACGCGATCAGCGGCTCGTAGCCTTCCGTCAGCGTGGGTCGCGCGGACTGGAAGAGCTCGGGATTGGACGACTGGATGATCAGTTTGGCCAGCGAGACGCTCTCGGTGCCGCTGAGCGCCCCTTTGAGATCGTCCGGCGCTTCGGCCTTGAATTCCGGCAGCAGCGCGAAATCGACCGGCTGCGGCGCCTCGGGCTCGGGCGCGTCCTGTTTGGGCGGTGCGCGGGTAACGTCGCCGCGCGAAGCGGGCGGCAGCGTGCGCACCAGCGCGGAGAGCTCGACCGCCTGGCTGCTCAAGCCCATCGACAGGCCGATATAGGCGGCGGCGGCGATGACGACCGCGGCAAGCGCCATCACCCAGATC
>NZ_RZTO01000987.1:0-2017 GCF_003997225.1 Mesorhizobium sp. M2C.T.Ca.TU.002.02.1.1 | reverse complement strand
GCTCAGTCCGGGACGCTGGTCTGCAGCGCCAGCGCGTGCAGCACGCCGCCCATATTGCCCTTCAGCGCGTCATAGACCATCTGGTGCTGCTGGACGCGGCTCTTGCCCCGGAAACTCTCCGCAACGACCTCGGCCGCGTAGTGGTCGCCGTCGCCGGCGAGATCACGGATCGTCACCTTGGCGTCCGGAATGCTTTCCTTGATCAGTTTTTCGATGTCGTGGGCATCCATTGCCATGGCAAAATCCTGTTTCAAGCGGGCAGGCCGGGTATGTGACTCGGAGGGAGCCTAAAGCCTTTCCCGCCCGGATTGAAGCCGTTCCGTCAGGTGATGCGGCCTAGGAATTTTCCTGGCTCGGATGAACCACGCCGTCTTCGGTGATGTCATCGCGCGTTGAATAGGCGCGGCCAAGGCTGAAAACCAGCACGTAGAGTGGGATGTTGATCAACAGGCTGACGATCGGAAGGTAGCTCGTCATCTGCCATGCGGCGGAGAAGAAGGGCCGGCCGTAGCCGTCGCAGGTCAAGGACGTGCCATAGTCCCAAATCGCTCCGATCGTCGTGGCGACGGCAAAGAGCTTGATGCAGATCGCGACATGCCTTGCCCGCGCCGGCTCCGGAGAAAGCCTGTTCCACAGCAAGAGGCAGACGACCGGAACCGCGTAGATCAAGGTCTGCATGACGAGCATCGGCAGCGTGCCGTTGGCCGCGGCAAGGAATTGCGCGCGAGTCTCCAGCAGCGGACAGACCTCGCTCGAGGTTGTCGACAGCAGGAACAGCACGAACGGTCCGAGAAACCAGAAGAAGAACAGGCAAGGCCAGAAGACGACTGCGATCAGCGCCTTCGCGGTGAGCCTCGTCAACTGGCCTGGTCCATGAAGCGCGGGAACCAGCCCTCATGGGCGGCGGTCAATTCGCTGACCGGGATCGACCGTGCCTCGCCAAGCTTCAAGTCACGGCCGCCGGTGGTGCCGACCCAGGGCGCGAAGATGCCGAGCTTGCCCTGCTGCTCGCGGATCCTGTCCCATTCGCCGCTTTGCGGGTCGATCGACAGCGTCAGCAGGTAGCGGCCCTGGTCCTCGCCGAACCAGACCGGGATCGGATCGGTGCCGGTAAGCCCCGGGATGGTGGCGCCGATGCCGGAGGCCATCGCCATCTCCGCCAGCGCCACGGCCAGGCCACCGTCGGAGACGTCATGGGCGGCGGTGACGATGCCGGAAGCGATCAGCGCGCGCACATGGTCGCCGACGCGCTTCTCATGGTCGAGGTCGACGGGTGGCGGCGGACCGTCGGCACGGCCGTGGATGTCGCGCATATAGACGGACTGGCCGAGATGGCTGCCCCATGTCGGCGGCGCGCCGACCAGCACGATCATCTGGCCCTCGGCGGCAAAGCCGATGCGCGCCATCTTCGACCAGTCGGCGATGAGGCCGACGCCGCCGATGGTCGGCGTCGGCAGGATGCCGCGGCCGTTGGTTTCGTTGTAGAGCGAGACATTGCCGGAAACGATCGGGAAGCCGAGCGCGCGGCAGGCATCGCCGATGCCTTTGATGGCGCCGACGAACTGGCCCATGATCTCAGGCCGTTCGGGATTGCCGAAATTGAGGTTGTCGGTGGCGGCGAGCGGCAGGGCGCCGGTTGCGGTGAGATTGCGCCAGCATTCGGCGACGGCCTGCTTGCCGCCCTCGTATGGGTCGGCCTCGCAATAGCGCGGCGTGACGTCGGAGGAGAAGGCGAGCGCCTTGGTCGGATGGCCTTCGACGCGCACGACGCCGGCATCGCCGCCGGGCAGCTGCAGCGAATTACCCTGGATCAGCGTGTCGTACTGCTCCCACACCCAGCGGCGCGAGGAGAGGTCCGGTCCGCCGAGCATTTTCAGCAGCGCGTCGGCGACATCGGCCTTGGGCGCATCGTTCGCGGCAAGCGGCGCCGGCTTCTTCACCTCGACCCAGGGGCGGTCATACTCCGGCGCCTGGTCGCCCAGCTCCTTGATCGGCAAGTTGGCGACCTCGTCGCCCT
>NZ_RZTO01000986.1:0-2020 GCF_003997225.1 Mesorhizobium sp. M2C.T.Ca.TU.002.02.1.1 | reverse complement strand
GCTCAATTCCGTCGACAAGGACCAGATCAAGAGTATCGTGGCCAATGTCGACACGGTGACGGCGAACCTGAAGGAGACCTCGAAGCAGTTCGACACCGTCATCGGCAACGTCAACACGGCGGTCGGCTCGATCAACGATTTCGCCAAGCAGACGCAAGGGACACTGGCCAAGGTCAACGGCGTGCTCGACGGCATCGATCCGGCCGACGTCAAGGCCGCTTTGGCCAACATCCAGAAGGCCAGCGTCAGCGCCGACAAGGCGGCCTCCGACATCGCCAAGGTCACCGACAAGATCGCCAACCGCTCCGACGACATCAATGACACGATCAAGAATGCCCGCCAGCTTGCGCAGCGTCTCAACGACGCCTCGGTGCGCGTCGACGGCATCCTGGCCAAGGTCGACAATCTCCTCGGCTCCGGTGAGGCCAACGGCGTGATGGCCGATGCCAGGGCGACGTTGAAATCCTTCAAGCAGGTGGCCGACACGCTGAATTCCCGCCTCGGCACCATCGTCGACAACCTGTCGCGCTTCTCCGGCCAGGGTCTGCAGAACGTTGAGGCGCTGGTGCAGGACAGCCGCCGTTCGATCAACCGCATCGAGGAGGCGGTGACCGACCTCAGCCGCAATCCGCAGCGCATCCTGTCCGGCGGCGACGGCGAGGTCCGACAGTTCGATGGAAGGGCACGGCGTTGACTTCGGCCGCCGCGACCTCCAAGAAAATGAACCGCAAATGCGGGTTGATCGTAGGATCCGGGGACAACGGGGATCGCGCGTGAAGTCGGTCAGGGTGGTAGCGGGGAGTTTCAGATCATCCGCGGCGGCGTTGCTGGTGCTTTCGCTTGCCGGCTGCGCGGCCTTGGGCGGCAAGCCGGCGCCGCTCGACACGTTCGAATTGTCCGCGCCGTCGGTCGACGTGCGTGCCCACAGCCGTCGCCAGATCCTGATAGCCCAGCCATCGGCGCTCAAGGCGCTCGATAGCCAGAACATCGTCATCAGGCCCTCCGACAGCTCGATCCAGTTCCTGAAGGGCGCGCAATGGGCCGACCGGCTGCCGCTGATCGTGCAGGCGAGGCTGGCCGAAACCTTCCAGCGCTCCGGCAGCTTTGCCGGCGTCGGCAAGCCGGGCGAGGGGCTGGCGATCGACTACCAGATCATCGTCGAGGTACGCTCCTTCGAGGTGCGCGTCGATGGCGGCGAGCATGCCGATGTCGATCTGTTCGTGCGCATCCTCAACGACCGCAACGGCGAGGTGCGCGCCTCGAAGAACTTCACCGCGAGCGCGCCGGTCTCCGGCAGCGGCAATGCGGCTTATGTCGGCGCGCTGGACAACGCCTTCGGCCAGGCGGCGAGGGACATCGTCCGCTGGACGGACCAGACGATCTGAGCGCCGGCCAAGCCGGCAATCAAATTATGGGCGTGAAAAAGGCGGGTCGAGACCCGCCTTTTTCAGTTCCGGTTCTGCCCGGCGCCTTAGTGCAGCCGGCCGCTGGCGTGGGCCAGCATGGTG
This sequence comes from Mesorhizobium sp. M2C.T.Ca.TU.002.02.1.1, assembly GCF_003997225.1. Lineage (NCBI taxonomy): Bacteria > Pseudomonadati > Pseudomonadota > Alphaproteobacteria > Hyphomicrobiales > Phyllobacteriaceae > Mesorhizobium > Mesorhizobium sp. M2C.T.Ca.TU.002.02.1.1. Next base: position 512 of record NZ_RZTO01000986.1, on the reverse strand, counting down.
TAGACCTTGCCGGTGTCGGACGTCAGATAGGTCTGCGCCATGATGTTGTCGCGGTCGTTGCGCGAGACATCCTTGAGCAGCTTCTCGAAATCCTCGCAGTAGCGGTCGACCGCGGCGCGGAATTCCGCCTCGGCCTGATACTTGCGGCGGATCTCGTCGAAGGTCTGCTGGCCCTTCAGCGTGTAGAGGCGGCGCGTGAACACGTCGCGCTCGCCGCGCCGGTAGCGGTTCCAGAGCTCGATCGAGGCGTCATGGTCGATGGCCCGCGCGATGTCGACGGAGAGTGAGTTGAGCGACTCCATGACATGCAGCGGCGAGCGCTGGGCGGGCGTCGCGCGCGGCGCTTCCGCCGGCGCTGCCGGCCGCAGCTCTTCCTCGCGCGAGGCGTTGGTCAGCAGGTCGCGCACCCAGCCGCCCTGCGGCGTCTTGCCGTTCTCGCGGCGCGGCGCCTCGGCGGGACGCTCCAGGTCGAGCGTGCCGCGCAACGTGGTCTCGGCGAGCGGCGCCTGCGG
>NZ_RZTO01000985.1:0-2022 GCF_003997225.1 Mesorhizobium sp. M2C.T.Ca.TU.002.02.1.1 | reverse complement strand
AACGATCGACGATCCCGGAAGCAGATGGCCAAGAAGTTCGCATTTCTCCTGGTGCGCGATTTCACCTTGTCGCCGCTGTCGCTGTTCATCGACACGCTGAGGCTGGCCGGCGACGAGGGCGACCGCAGCCGCAGGATCGAGTTCGACTGGGAGATCGTCGGCGAGCGCGGCCTGCCGATCCGGGCAAGTTGCGGCGTCGAATTGCTTCCGACCCGGGCGATGGGCAATCCCGAGGATTTCGACAATGTCGTGGTGGTCGGCGGCCTGCTCGACACCAACCGCAAGCTGAGTTCGGAAAAGGAGGCGTTTCTGCTGCGCGCCGCGCAGAAGGGCGTGCCGCTCACCGCGCTCTGCACCGGCAGCTTCGTGCTCGCGCGCTACGGCCTGCTCGACGGCTACAGCGCCGCGGTCAGCTGGTTCCACATCAAGGATTTTCGCGCCGAGTTTCCTGACGTGAACGCCCATGCCGACAGCCTCTATTCCGTCGACCGTGGCCGGGCGACCTGCGCCGGCGGCACCGGCGCCGCCGACCTCGCCGGCTATTTCGTCTCGCAGTTCATCGGCCAGAAGGCGGCGGAGAAGGCGGCCAAGATCCTGGTGCTCGACCGCATCCGCTCCAGCCGCGACGTGCAGCCGGTCGGCGACCTTTTTCCCGCGGCCGCGAGCCGCGCGGTGAAGCGGGCGCTGCTTCTGATGGAAAGCAATCTGCAGGAGACGCTCTCGGTCGCCGAGATCGCCGCCAGGCAGAACTGCTCGCGCCGCCAGCTCGAGCGCCTGTTCGGCGCCGAGCTCGGCATCGGCCCGATGGCCGCTTATCTGGCGCTGCGGCTGCATTACGCCAAGTCGCTGCTGGAAGGCAGCGACCTTGCCATCGGCGAGATCGCCTATCGCTGCGGCTTCCCCAATGCCGGCCATTTCAGCCGCGTCTTCCGCCAGCAGACCGGCATCACGCCGACCCATCTCAGGCACCCGAACCGCGCGGTCGCGGCGGCCGCAAAATGATGTGGACTTGCCACGACCCTGGTCGGGTCGCATGCCCGGTCTGGCTGATTGCGCCGGCGCGGAAACGAACCGTAGCTTCGTGACGAGCGGCGGTTGCGTCGCTGTTTCATTGGTCGAAGTCGCCTCGGAGAGCCATGCCGCAATATCCCGACGCCATGCCTGGATCGAAAGCCCTGTTCGAGCGCGCCAGGAAGGTGATGCCGGGCGGCAACACGCGCACCACGGTCTTCGTCGATCCGTTTCCGATCTATGCCGCGCATGGCGAGGGCTGCAGGCTGTGGGATGTCGACGGCAATGTCTATTACGACTGCATCAACAATTTCACCGCGATGATCCACGGCTATGCGCACTCGGGTGTCACCGCGGCCGTGGCCGGGCAGTTGCCGCTTGGCACCGCTTTCGGCGCCCCGACGCTGAGCGAGATCGAGCTTGCCGAGCTGCTGGTCGAGCGGCTGCCCTCCGTCGACCAGATCCGCTTCACCAACTCGGGCACCGAGGGCGTGATGATGGCGATCAAGGCCGCGCGCGCCTTCACCGGCCGGCCGAAGATCGTCAAGATCGAGGGCGCCTATCACGGCTCCTATGATTTCGCCGAGGTCAGCCTGGACTCATCCCCCGCCAATTGGGGCGACCTGCCGAGATCGACGCCCTATGCCAGGGGCACGCCGCGCGGCGTGCTGGACGACGTGATCGCCGTGCCCTTCAACGACACCGAGGCGCTGCGCGCCGTCTTCGCCGCCGAGGGCGACACCATCGCGGCCGTGCTGATCGACCCGATGCCCAACCGGGCCGGGCTGATCCCTGCGCGCCGGGATTACCTCCAAGCCATGGTCGAGATCGCCCATGCAGCGGGTGCGCTGGTCATCTTCGACGAGGTCATCTCGTTTCGCCTGGGATGGTCTGGCGCGCAAGGCCTGTGGGGCATCCAGCCCGACCTGACGGCGCTCGGAAAAATCATCGGCGGCGGTTTTCCGGTCGGCGCCGTGGGCGGTCGCGCCGATATCATGGCGGTGTTCGATC
>NZ_RZTO01000984.1:0-2039 GCF_003997225.1 Mesorhizobium sp. M2C.T.Ca.TU.002.02.1.1 | reverse complement strand
GTCAACAAGGGACCGCTGAAAGGCCGCGTCGACCTCAAGATCGAAAATGCCGAGAACACGGTCCAGGCGCAGATCAACTCGCTGAACAACATCATCCGGCAGAAGCCCGACGCCATCCTGATCGACGCGTCGTCGGCGGAGGCTCTCAATCCCACGATCAAGAAGGCCTGCGACGCCGGCATCGTCGTCGTCAGCTTCGACCAGACTGTGTCGGCCGAATGTGCCTACAAGCTGCATTCCGACTTCGACATCATGGCCAACAACCAGGCCGAATGGATGGCCTCCATGCTCGGCGGCAAGGGCAAGGTCTTCATGGATCGGGGCCTCGCCGGCGCGCCGATATCCGAGCAGTTCGAGAAGAACTTCGGCGCCGTGCTCAAGAAATATCCCGGCATCGAGATCGTCGGCTATTTCAACGGCAACTATGCTGCCGGGCCCGAACAGGAAGGCGTGGCGAGCCTGCTCGCGGCGCATCCGGAGGTCGACGGCATCTTCTCGCAAGGCTACGGCACCGGCGCCATCAAGGCGTTGCAGAATGCCGACCGGCCGATGGTGCCGGTCGTCGCCGCCGCCTTCAACGGCACCGGTGTCACCTGCGCCGAGACCAAGGGCGCGAAATGCTGGCTCGGCGCCAATCCGCCGTCGCTGTCTGCGGAGGCGATCAAGCTCGCCGTCGACATACTCGATACCGGCAAGAAGCCGGCCGACACGACCGTGCTGTTCAATTCGCCGGGCCTGACCACGGACATGGTCGCGGCCAAATACGCACCGAATTCCTCGGCCGTGAAGATCGAGCTCGGCAAGACCGTGTTCCCCGATCTGGCGCCGGGTCTTTCGCTGCCGGTGTCGCCAAGCTGGGTGGAGATCACGCCCAAGGAGGCCTCGGGAAGCTGATTTGATGAGGAGAGGGCGCCGCAGCGCGACGATTTCGAAACGAAAAACGGGAGGAGAAAATCATGAAATTATTGAGCCGTCACACCGGCCTCGCAGTGCTTGCCGCGACCATGATGGCGGTCGGCATGCAGGCCGGGCATACCGAGGACAAGAAGCCCTATACCATCTATCTTTCCAACAATTTCGTCGGCAACGACTGGCGCCAGCAGATGGAGCGCGTCGCCACCGTGTCGGTCAACAAGGGGCCGCTCAAAGGGCGCGTCGACCTCAAGATCGAGAATGTCGAGAACACCGTACAGGCGCAGATCAACTCGCTGAACAACATCATCCGCCAGAAGCCGGACGCGATCCTGGTCGATGCCGGTTCGGATTCGGCGCTCAACCCCACCATCAAGAAGGCCTGCGACGCCGGCATCGTCGTCATCAGCTTCGACCAGGTGGTGACCGAGCCCTGCGCCTATGCCGTCGCTTCCGATTGGGACCGCATCCCCGCCGTCATGGCCGAGTGGATGGCTACGCAGCTCGGCGGCAAGGGCAACATCATCCTCGACCGCGGCCTCGCCGGCGCGCCGATCTCGGCACAATTGCAGGGCGGCTATGAGAAGGTGCTGGCCAAATATCCCGACATCAAGGTGGTCGGCTATTACAACGGCAATTATGCGCTCGGACCGGAACAGTCCGGCGTGGCGGCACTGCTTGCCGCCAATCCGAAGATCGACGGCATCATGACGCAAGGCTACGGCTCGGGCGCCATCCAGGCGCTGAAGGATGCCGGCCGGCCGATCGTCCCGGTCGTCGGCTTCTCCTACAATGTCGCGGCCGTCACCTGCGCGCAGACGCAAGGCGCCAAGTGCATCCTTGGCTCTAACCCGGCCTATCTGTCCTCGGAAGCGATCAAGCTTGCGGTCGATATTCTGGACACCGGTAAGAAGCCGGCCGAACGCTCGGTGTCGGTCAAGGGTGATTTCGTGACGACCGATCCCTTCGAGTCGAAGCTCTATCCGGGCACCAAGATGATCAAGATCGCGGTCGGCGAGAATGCTTTCCCCGACCAGGCGCCCGGCCTGACGCTGCCGATCACGCCCGACTGGGTCGAGATCACCGCCGCGGAAGCGGCCGGCAGCAAGTAACATCCTGTCCCACGA
>NZ_RZTO01000983.1:0-2051 GCF_003997225.1 Mesorhizobium sp. M2C.T.Ca.TU.002.02.1.1 | reverse complement strand
GCAGAAGGTCTTGTGCAGGTTCATGTGGCAGACGTCGGCGCCGATGTCGCCGGGGCGGGCAAGGCCGACGAGCGCGTTGAGGTTGGCGCCGTCGAAATAGACCTGGCCGCCATGCTCGTGGATCAGCGCGCAGAGATGGCGCGCGCCTTCCTCGTAGACGCCATGCGTCGAGGGATAGGTGAACATCAGCGCCGCGAGGTTCTTCGAATGCTCGTTGGCCTTGGCCCTCATGTCGTCCATGTCGATATTGCCGTCGTCCAGGCAGCGCACGACGACAACGGTCATGCCCGCCATCGCGGCGCTGGCCGGATTGGTGCCGTGCGCCGAAGACGGGATCAGGCAGACCGTGCGGTGGCCTTCGCCGCGCGCGCGGTGATAGGCGCGGATGGTAAGCAGGCCGGCATATTCGCCCTGGCTGCCGGCATTGGGCTGCAGGCTGACGGCATCGAAACCGGTGATCTCCGACAGCCAGGCCTCTAGGTCGCCGGCCATCTTGCGATAGCCCGCCGAATGGCCGGCCGGCGCGAAGGGATGCAGGTTGGCGACGCTCGGCCAGCTCACCGGCATCATCTCGGCGGCGGCGTTGAGCTTCATGGTGCAGGAGCCGAGCGGGATCATGGCGCGGTCGAGCGCGAGGTCCTTGTCGGCCAGCCGGCGCAGGAAGCGCATCATCTCGGTTTCGGAATGGTTGTCGTGGAAGACCGGTTGGGTCAGGAACTCCTTGCCGCGCGGTTTGGCGGGCATCGAGCCGCCTTCCGCGCCGGGCTTGGCTCCGAAGAGGCCTGCGATCGCCTCGAGATCGGCTTCCGTCGAGGTCTCGTCGAAGGCGACACTGACGCGGTCGGCATCGATGACGCGCAGCAGCCTGCCTGTCTTCTCGGCGGCGGCGGCTATTGCCGCGGCCTTGCCCTTCACTTCGGCCGTCACCGTGTCGAAGCGGCTCGTGCCGAGCACCGAAACACCCGCCGCCCTGAGACCGGCGGCAAGACGATCGGCAAGGCTATGGATACGACCGGCGATCGCCTGCAGGCCGGCGGGCCCGTGCCAGATCGCATAGGCCGTCGCCATGTTGGCGAGCAGCGCCTGCGCGGTGCAGATGTTGGAGGTGGCCTTGTCACGGCGGATGTGCTGCTCGCGCGTCTGCAGCGCCAGCCGGTAGCCGGGACGGCCCTTGGTGTCGATCGACTGGCCGACGAGGCGGCCGGGCATCAGACGGGTCAGCTTGTCGGAAACGGCGCAATAGGCTGCGTGCGGGCCGCCAAAGCCCATCGACACGCCGAAGCGCTGCATCGAACCGACGGCGATGTCGGCGCCGAGCTTGGCCGGAGCGTCCGTCAGCGTCAGCGCCAGCGGGTCGGCGATGAAGACGACCAGCGCGCCGGCGGCGCGGGCCTTCTCGATCGCCGCCTTGTGATCGCCATAGACACCGAACGTATCCGGCCAGGAGACGAGCAGCGCGGCGGTGTTGTCGTCGATGGTCTCGCCGTCGACCTCGGTGCCGAGCGGCTCGGCGCGGGTGCGCACGACATCCAGCGTCTGCGGATGCGGCGCACCCGCAAGCGCCACCTTGGTGCGTTTGTCGCGGTGGTGGCGCAGCGCAATGCCCACGGCTTCGGCGACGGCGGTGGCTTCATCGAGCAGCGAGGCGGACGCCACCGGCAGGCCGGTCAGCTCGGTGACCAGGGTCTGGAAGTTGAACAGCATTTCCAGCCGGCCCTGGCTGATCTCGGCCTGGTAGGGCGTGTAGGCCGTATACCAGGCCGGATTCTCGAACATGTTGCGCTGGATCACCGGCGGCACGTGGACGCCGTGATAGCCGGCGCCGATGAAGCTCTTCAGCACCGTGTTCTTTGCCATGATCGCAGACAGTTCGGCCAGCGCTTCCGCTTCGCTCGCCGGAGCGGGCAGGTTGAGCGGTTGGTCGAGGCGGATCGATCTCGGCACGGCCTGGCTGATCAGCGTTTCTACGGACGGAACGCCGAGCACGGCAAGCATGGCTCTGACATCATTGACGCCCGGGCCGATATGGCGGGGCGGGAAGGAAGTAAGCG
>NZ_RZTO01000982.1:0-2051 GCF_003997225.1 Mesorhizobium sp. M2C.T.Ca.TU.002.02.1.1 | reverse complement strand
GTAGACGACCTTTCGAAGCTGACCGTCCTCGAGGCGGCTGAGCTGTCGAAGCTCCTGGAAGAGAAGTGGGGCGTTTCGGCCGCTGCTCCGGTGGCTGTTGCCGCCGCTGCCGGTGGCGCTGCCGCTGCCGCTGCTCCGGCTGAAGAGAAGACGGAATTCGACGTCGTTCTCGCCGACGCCGGCGCCCAGAAGATCAACGTCATCAAGGAAGTCCGCGCCATCACCGGCCTTGGCCTCAAGGAAGCCAAGGACCTGGTCGAAGCGGCTCCGAAGCCGGTCAAGGAAGGCGTTTCCAAGGCCGACGCCGACAAGTTCAAGGCTCAGCTGGAAGCAGCTGGCGCCAAGGTCGAGCTGAAGTAAGCCTGTCAGGCAGGGGCGGGCGGTCTCGCGCCGTCCGCCCCCTCCCTTGGATCGAGGGAGGGCTTTGTTGCGCGAGGCGTTTGAAAACCTCTTTCCTGAGGGCCGAAAAGCGGCCTTCCGGAAACGGGTTTTCTCCCGTTTTAGCCGGTAGCCGCCAAGCGATTGGAAAGGCGGCCGGAAAAACAGATAGGGGCAGCCGCCGAGGCCGCCCGTTGGTGCAAGGCGAGCCGCGGCGAGGTTCGTCCCGAGTTTAGAGCTAAGGAGCGACGATGGCCCAGACCCAGACTTTCAATGGCCGCAGACGCGTACGCAAGTTCTTCGGAAAGATCCCGGAAGTTGCGGAGATGCCGAACCTCATCGAGGTTCAGAAGGCATCCTATGACCAGTTCCTGATGGTGGACGAGCCCAAGGGCGGCCGTCCGGACGAAGGGCTGCAGGCCGTTTTCAAGTCGGTCTTCCCGATCTCCGACTTTTCCGGCTCCTCCATGCTGGAGTTCGTGAAGTATGAGTTCGAGGCACCGAAATTCGACGTTGACGAGTGCCGTCAGCGCGACCTGACCTATGCCGCGCCGCTCAAGGTGACGCTGCGCCTCATCGTGTTCGATATCGACGAGGATACCGGCGCGAAGTCGATCAAGGACATCAAGGAGCAGGACGTCTATATGGGCGACATGCCGCTCATGACGTCGAACGGCACCTTCATCGTGAACGGCACCGAGCGCGTCATCGTCTCGCAGATGCACCGCTCGCCGGGCGTCTTCTTCGACCATGACAAGGGCAAGTCGCACTCGTCGGGCAAGCTTCTGTTTGCCGCGCGCGTCATCCCCTATCGCGGTTCGTGGCTCGACATCGAGTTCGATTCCAAGGACGTCGTGCACGCCCGCATCGACCGCCGCCGCAAGATCCCGGTGACGTCGCTTCTGATGGCGCTCGGCATGGACGGCGAAGAGATCCTGTCGACCTTCTACAACAAGATCACCTACAAGCGCTCGGGCGACCACTGGCGTATTCCGTTCAACGTCGAGCGGTTCCGCGGCCTCAAGGCCGTCGGCGACCTTGTCGACGCCGACACCGGTGAGGTTGTTGTCGAGGCCGGCAAGAAGATCACCGCGCGCCAGGCCCGCCAGCTCGGCGAAAAGGGTCTCAAGGCCATTAAGGCGACCGACGAGGATCTGCTCGGCAACTACCTTGCCGAGGACATCGTCAACTACGCCACCGGTGAAATCTTCCTCGAGGCCGGTGACGAGATCGACGACAAGACGCTGAAAGTGCTGCTCGGCACCGGCGAGGAAGAGATCCAGATCCTGGATATCGACCACGTCAATGTCGGCGCCTACATCCGCAACACCTTGGCCGTCGACAAGAACGAGAGCCGCCAGGACGCGCTGTTCGACATCTACCGCGTCATGCGCCCGGGCGAGCCGCCGACGCTCGAGACCGCCGAAGCCATGTTCAACTCGCTGTTCTTCGACAGCGAGCGCTATGACCTGTCGGCCGTCGGCCGCGTCAAGATGAACATGCGCCTCGAGCTCAAGGCCGAGGACACCGTGCGCGTGCTGCGCAAGGAAGACATCCTGGCTGTGGTCAAGACGCTGGTCGAACTGCGCGACGGCAAGGGCGAGATCGACGACATCGACAATCTCGGCAACCGCCGCGTGCGTTCGGTCGGCGAGCTCATGGAGAACCAGTAC
>NZ_RZTO01000981.1:0-2052 GCF_003997225.1 Mesorhizobium sp. M2C.T.Ca.TU.002.02.1.1 | reverse complement strand
AGCCAGGACACCAAGACCTATCTCGGCCTTGCCGGCGATACCGGTTTCAACGCCGCCATGATCAAGCTCGCCTTTGGCGACAAGGCGGACCATTCGCGCATCCGCGCTGCGCAGGCGCCTGGCGGATCCGGCGCGCTCAGGCTGGTGGCCGAGCTTCTGCAACGCACGCGCGCCGGCGCGACCGTGTGGCTGTCCGACCCGACCTGGCCGAACCATCCGCCGGTGATGCGCGCCGCCGGCCTCAAGGTTCGCGACTATCCCTATTTCGATGCCGCTTCCGGCGCCGTCCGCTTCGACGAGATGCTGGCGGCGCTCAGGACGGCCAACAGCGGCGATGTCGTGCTGCTGCATGGCTGCTGCCACAACCCGACCGGCGCCAATCTCGATGCCGCGCAATGGGCCAAGGTTGCCGACGTGTTGCTGGAGCGCGGCCTGCTGCCTTTCGTCGACATCGCCTATCAGGGGTTTGGCGAGGGCCTCGACGCCGATGCCGCCGGCCTGCGGCTGCTGGCCGGCAAGGCGCCGGAGATGGTCATCGCCTCGAGCTGCTCGAAGAATTTCGCCGTCTATCGCGACCGCGTGGGCGCGGCGATGATCATGGCCAAGGACGGCGCCCAGGCCGACGTGGCGATGAGCCAAATGCTGGCGGCGGCGCGCGCGCTGTATTCGATGCCGCCGGATCACGGCGCGGCGGCCGTGCGCATGGTGCTCGAAGACGCTGCCCTGAGGAAGGACTGGGAAACGGAGCTCGAGGAGATGCGGCTGCGCATGCTGAGGCTCCGCGTCGGTTTCGCCGACGCACTCAGGCGTCAGTCCAACTCCGATCGCTTCGATTTCGTCGCCAGCCATCGGGGCATGTTCTCCCGCCTCGGGCTGACCGAGGCGCAGGTCGAACGCCTGCGCACCGAGCACGCCGTCTACATGGTCGGCGACAGCCGCATCAACGTCGCCGGCCTGCCGGAGGACGGCATGGACGATCTCGCCAAGGCGATCGTCTCGGTGCTCGACTAGAGCGCAACTGTGGACAATAGGCTTTTGCCGGCCGACGGGATTGGTCGCCCGCCACGCTGCGCGCTAGGGTTTGCAGGATGAAACCCTCGAAAGACATTTCCCGGCTGATCGAGATCATGGCGGCGCTCAGGGCGCCGAAGACCGGCTGCCCGTGGGACATCGAGCAGAATTTCTCGACCATCGCGCCCTACACGATCGAGGAGGCCTATGAGGTGGCCGACGCGATCGCGCGCGGCGATTTCGACGATCTGCGCGAGGAACTGGGCGACTTGCTGCTGCAGGTCGTCTATCACGCGCAGATGGCCGAGGAGATCGGCGAGTTCGCCTTCGGCGATGTCGTCGAGGCCATCACCACCAAGATGATCCGCCGTCATCCGCATGTCTTCGGCGACGAGAAGGCGCGTAGCGCCGGCATGGCCAAGGGCATGTGGGAGAAGATCAAGGCTGAGGAGAAGGCTGAAAAGCGCAGTGCCCGCATCGCGCGCGGGCTCGATCCGGAAGATCACGGCAAGGGCTATCTCGACGGCGTTCCGGTCGCGCTCCCTGCCCTGACGCGCGCCCTGAAGCTGCAGGAGAAAGCAGCGCGCGTCGGCTTCGACTGGAGCGAGGCAGCCCCCATCCTCGACAAGATCGAGGAAGAGATCGGCGAGTTGCGGGAAGCGCTTGCCACCGGTGACGCGGCTCCGATCAAGGACGAGTTCGGCGACATGTTGTTTGCCGTCGTCAATCTCGGCCGCCACCTCAAGCTCGATTCGGAAGCGGCGCTCAGCGGCACAAACGAAAAGTTCCGCTCGCGCTTCCACTATGTCGAGCAGGCCCTGGCGGCTTCGGGCGGCTCGCTGGAGAAGGCGACGCTCGACGAAATGGAAGCGCTCTGGCAGCAGGCCAAAAGCGTCAAATAAACAGCCGGTTAGCTGACGCTCTTGCGGTGCAGGCGGCTCTCGATTTCCTGCCGGGCGCTGTGCGTGGCCGTTAGCGAAAGGGTGACGCTGCCGTCTTCATTGTCGGCGCGCGAAACGACGTCGCCGTTACGGTATAGCC
>NZ_RZTO01000980.1:0-2060 GCF_003997225.1 Mesorhizobium sp. M2C.T.Ca.TU.002.02.1.1 | reverse complement strand
GTCGGCGTGCTGTCCTCCTCCGGCAAGGGCGAGGCTCTGGGCAAGGAACTTGGCGGCTTCGGCGTCACCGGTTCCAACCAGTCGAACGAGGACCTGAAGCGCCTCACCGATGGCGCGCTGGAGCGCTGGGGGCGCATCGACGTGCTGGTCAACAGCGCCGGCCACGGACCGCGCGCGCAGATCGTCGAGATCAGCGACGAGGACTGGCACAAGGGCATCGACACCTATTTCCTCAATGCCGTGCGCCCGACCAGGCTGGTGACGCCGGTGATGCAGAAACAGAAGGGCGGCGTCATCATCAACATCTCGACCGCCTGGGCGTTCGAGCCAAGCGCGATGTTCCCGACCTCGGCCGTGGCGCGCGCCGGGCTTGCCGCCTTCACCAAGATCTTCGCCGACACCTACGCGGCCGACAACATCCGCATGAACAATGTGCTGCCCGGCTGGATCGACAGCCTGCCGGCCACGAACGAGCGTCGCGACAGCGTGCCGCTGAAGCGCTACGGCACGTCGGAAGAGATCGCCGCGACGATCTCGTTCCTGGCTTCGGACGGGGCTGCCTACATCACCGGACAGAACATCCGGGTCGACGGCGGCATCACAAGAGCTCTGTGAGGGTGGTGAGGACGCGCGTCAGCTCATCCGGGCCTGCGGGAATTGAGCACCCACAGAACGCATAGAAAGGCTATCGAGCCGACCAGGACGATCGAATTGCCGACCACGATGTTCCAGAACCGTGTCGGATCATCCGAGAGCGCGACCCAGTGCAGCTTGCCCCGGACCTCGCCTGTCCTGATGCCGCAGGCAATGTTGTAGATCGCGATGGCGGCGAGCGCCGCCATCAGGACAAAAAGGTCGTTGTTCTTGTTGCGATCCATGGCAGCGGCTTTTATCAGCGCTTGGTGAAATTTTGCTTACCTTGGGTAAGGCGGCGGCCGCAAAACGGCCACCGCCTGCTCTCAATTTACTGGTTGATCTCCGGCTCGACGAGCTTGGCCAGGTTGCGCAGCGATTCCTGCCAGCCGAGATAGCAGGCCTCGGCGGGGATGGCGTCCGGGATGCCGGCCTGGGTGATGTTGATCTCGGTGCCGACCGACACTTTCTTCAGGATCACGGTCACCTCGATCTGGCCCGGCAGATTGGGATCGTCGAAGCGGTCGGTGTAGCGCAGGCGCTCGCCCGGAACGAGCTCGACGAATTCGCCGCCGAAGGAATGGCTGTCGCCGGTGGTGAAGTTGCGGAAGGACATCTTGTAGGTGCCGCCGACCTTACCCTCGAACTCGTGCACCGTGCAGGTAAAGCCGTTCGGTGGCAGCCACTTCGCCAACGCATCCGCCTCGATGAATGCGCGGTAGACCTTCTCCGGCTTGGTCGCCAGAACGCGGTGCAGTTGGATGGTGCTCGGCATATCTCGATATCCTTCCTTTGTTGATCGATGCCCCAAGGACGGGCGCGCCCCAGCCGATCCGACAGAGGCTGTCAAATTTTTTGACCCGCGGCTACCGTATCGGCCTGCAACGGAGGCAATGGACATGGGCACGGCAATCAGGCTGGGCATCGTCGGCGGCGCGGGCTGGCTGGGCGGCGCCATCGCGAGCGCCGCGCTCCAGGCCAGCGTCGTTAGCGCGCAGGACCTCGCCCTCTCCTACCGGAGCGCGAGGCCGGATCGTTTCGCCGGTGCATTCTGGACCGACGACAACCAGGCGCTCGCCGACCGCTCGGACGTGGTCGTGCTTTCGGTGCGGCCGCAGGACTGGCCCGCGCTCGCCATCGACGCAAAGGGCAAGCTGGTGATCTCGGTGATGGCCGGCATCCGCCTTGCCGAAATCGGCGAGAAGCACGGCACGCGCCGCGTGGTGCGCACGCTGCCCAACGCCGCCGCCGAGGTCGCCAAATCCTACACGCCATGGATCGCGAGCAGCGACGCGACCGGAGAAGACCGCGCCATCGTGCGCACGATCTTTTCCGCCTGCGGCTGCCAAGACGAGGTCGGCAGCGAGCGCGACATCGATTATCTCACCGGCCTGACCGGCTCCGGCCCTGCCTTCCCCGCCCTGCTG
>NZ_RZTO01000097.1:0-11598 GCF_003997225.1 Mesorhizobium sp. M2C.T.Ca.TU.002.02.1.1 | reverse complement strand
GATCGCCAACGGCTCTGACACAGCAAGCCCATTGGCCCCATAGACCACACCATCAATGGGTAGACGTCTGGGCAAAATCCGGGGAAAGTGCCGCCCGCAAGATTGAGAGGACAGCACCATGACCGATCCGACCCGCCTGCCCGCCGAAGGACTTTTCGTCGGCCGCGCCAGAACCAGCGAAGCCGCCCACCCGATGGTGGTGACGGTGCGGAACGGCGAAGTGATCGATATCACCTCGAGCGCGGCGCCGACTGTGCGCGATCTTTGCGAGTTGAAGGATCCGGCTGACTATCTGCGTTCTGCCAAGGGCAAGGCGATCGGCGCGCTCGCCGACATTGCCGCGAACAGTTTTGAGGCCAGCCGCGACGCCGCGAAGCCCATCCTGCTATCGCCCGTCGACCTGCAGGCGGTGAAGGCTTCCGGCGTCACCTTCGTCGTCAGCCTGCTCGAGCGCGTCATCGAGGAGCAGGCGCGCGGCTCGGCGGAGAAGGCGGACGCCATCCGCGCAGACATCGCCGGGCTGATCGGCCATGATTTGTCGAAGCTGAAGCCTGGCTCGCCGGAAGCGATGGAAATCAAGGCCAAGCTGATTTCGCGTGGCGCCTGGTCGCAATATCTGGAAGTGGGCATCGGCCCGGACGCCGAGATCTTCACCAAATGCCAGCCTATGGCCTCGGTCGGCTTCGGCGCCGATGTCGGGCTGCATCCGGTCTCCACCTGGAACAATCCGGAGCCGGAGATCGCCATGATCGCCGACAGTTCGGGCCGCATCGTCGGCGCCACGCTCGGCAACGACGTCAATCTGCGCGATGTCGAGGGCCGCTCGGCGCTGCTGCTCGGCAAGGCCAAGGACAACAATGCTTCCGCCTCGCTCGGGCCGTTCATCCGGCTGTTCGACGAGACCTTTTCGATCGCCGACGTGAAGCGCGCCACGGTGCGGCTCAGCGTCGAGGGCGAGGACGGCTTCTCGCTGGAGGGCGCGAGCTCGATGGCGGAGATCAGCCGCTCGCCCGAGGAATTGGTCAAGGCGGCGATGGGGCCGCACCATCAGTATCCGGACGGGCTGGCGCTTTATCTCGGCACCATGTTCGTGCCCTCCAAGGATCGCGGCGAGAAGGGCAAGGGTTTTACGCACAAGGTCGGCGACATCGTCACCATCTCGTCCGAAAAGCTCGGCGCGCTCACCAACCGCGTGCGCCTGTCGCCTGACTGCCCGCACTGGACCTACGGCGCCAGCCACCTGATGCGCGACCTGGCCAAGGCAGGCCTTCTCTAACGCTCGACCGAGGCGACATCGCCGCAGCCCACCACGGCGAGCCGATGGGCTAACGGCACCTGCCTGCCCCAGAAAATAGCACCTGATCTGATGCAATCTGATGGGATTGCTGATGGCGTGCGCGCCTCACCCAACTTCCATTGGCGATGGAGGCTTGCCAGCGCCGAAAAAAGAGAATGCTCTAGATGTTCGGGGCGGCGCCGGCAGGAGACGCGGTCCAAGGCCGCGTCGCGCCGATCCAGGAGGAGAGTTTAAACATGGGAGGAAATCGAATGCTTTCGCGGCTAAGACTGCTTGTGCTTGGCTTGATCGCCATGCTCGCCGTTCCGGCGATGGCTGAGGCCAAGACGTTCTACTGGATTTCGCATGGCGGCCCGGCCGATCCGGTCTGGACCTACTTCCTCGCTGGCGCCAAGCAATGGGCTGATGACACCGGCAACAAGGTCAACACGTCCTTCCACAACGGCGATGTGGCCTCGCAGCAGGAGGCCGTCCGCGCCGCCATCGCCGCCAAGGCCGACGGCATCGTGACCACCAGCCCCGATCCGGGCAGCCTGGTTGACATCGCCAAAGAGGCCCGCGCGGCCAACATCCCGATCATCAACTTCAACACGCCCGATCCGAAGGCCAACTTCAACGCCTATGTCGGTGGCGACAACGTCACCTTCGGCAAGCACTGGGCGCAATACCTGGTCGACAAGGGCCTGGTGAAGAAGGGCGACTTCGTCTGGATGCCGGTCGAGATCCCCGGCGCAACCTATGGCGTGCAGGAAGAGGAAGGCATCAAGAGCGTGTTCGAGCCGGCTGGCATCACCTATGAGGTGACCGAGGCGACGCTCGACCAGGCCGAAGTGATCAACCGCATGGTCGACTATCTCACCGCGCACAAAGGCAAGGTGAAAGCCATCATCGGCCTCGGCGACCTCGTCACCGGCTCGATCAAGCGCGTGTTCGACCAAGTCGGCGTCAAGCCGGGCGAGATCCCGGTCGTCGGCTGGGGCAACTCGCTCGACACCACGCAGGAAGTGCTGAACGGCTACGTCAATGCCGCGCAGTGGCAGGACCCGCAGGCGACCAGCTATGTGGCGCTTTCGCTGGCCAACATGGCCGCCAGCGGCATCCCCCCAGGTTTCAACGTCATCACCGGCGCGCTCTATGAGAAGGACACCGCCGGCGTCTACGACAAGATCCTGTCCGGCAAATAATCCCTTGAAACTCGAAGGGTCGCGACTTCACCCGGTCGCGGCCGCCTTTTTCCTGTCCCGCCGCGCCCGCCTCTGCCAGGCAGGCCGGCCGTAACGTCGTGGGTTCAATGGAAAACCGTTCTCACATCCAACGCCTGATCGCACGGCCGGAATTCGGTCCACTGGTTTTGCTCATCGTCGAGCTCGTCGTCTTCTGGGGCATCAATCCCGATTTCCTGTCGCCGCAGAACATCTCCAACATCCTGGCCTTCACCGTCGAGCTCGGCCTGATCGCGCTGGCGATGACGCTACTGATGACATCGGGCGAATTCGATCTTTCCGTCGGCTCGCTGTTCGGCTTCTCGCCGGTGTTGATGTGGACGCTCTACAACAGCGGCGTCACCTCGCTGGAAATGGGCCTGCTGATCGCGCTGATCGTTGCCGCGCTGATCGGGCTGGTGAATGGCTGGTTCGTCACCCAGCTCAAGATCCCGTCCTTCCTGGTGACGCTCGGCATGCTTTTGGTCGTACGCGGCACGGCGCTGTTCATCACCGACGGCTTCCCGCAGCGGACCTGGAGCGCGGAAGGCAGCTGGCTGGCCAACATCCTGGTCGGCGACTTCTATGTCGGCCCGTTTCGCATCTACGCCTCGCTGTTCTGGTTCATCGGCGCCGCGATCGCGCTGGGCTACGTGCTGACGCAGAGCCGCACCGGCAACTGGATCCAGGCCGCCGGTGGCAATCCCAATGCCGCCCGCGCGCGCGGCGTCAACGTCAACCGCGTCAAGGTCGGCCTGTTCATCCTGTCGGCGGTGATGGCTTCGCTCGCCGGCGTGATCTCGTCGCTGCGCACGTCCGCTGCCAACCCCAACAGCGGCACCGGCTACGAGCTCGAGGTCATCGCCATGGTGGTGATCGGCGGCACGGCGCTGACCGGCGGGCGCGGCACCATCATCGGTACAGTGCTCGGCATCCTGATCCTGCGCGTCATGCGCAACGGCATCGTGCTGATCGGCGTGCCGGGGCTGGCCTACAACATCTTCATCGGCGCGATCATCCTCGGCATGATGGCGCTGCATTCATGGCTCGAGCGCCGGCACCAGGCGGGGACTTAAGACGATGGCCGAGCCTCTGATCCGCATGACAAACATCCGCAAGTCCTACGGGCGCGTGCAGGCGCTGGTGGACGCCAATTTCCACGTCAATGAAAAGGAGATCGTCGGCCTGCTCGGCGACAACGGCGCCGGTAAATCGACGCTGATCAAGGTGCTGTCGGGCGCCGTGCCGCTGACCAGCGGCGACATCTTCATCCGCGGCAAGAAGGTGACGCTGCGCTCGACCAGCGATGCCATCGCGCACGGCATCGAGACGATCTACCAGGACTCGGCGCTGGTCACGCAGCTGTCGATCGCCCGCAACCTGTTCCTCGGGCGCGAGCCGATCAAGCCGCCGCGCTTCCTCAACCGCATGGACCAGGAGGCGATGAACGCGGTGGCGCGCGACCTGCTGAGGGAAGTCGGCATCACCAAGAATATCCCGCCGACGACGCCGATCGGCTCGCTGTCGGGCGGCGAGCGGCAGGCCGTGGCGATCGCGCGCGCCATGCATTTCGACAGCGATCTCATCATCCTCGACGAACCGACCAACAATCTCGGCGTCGCGGAGACGCAAGGGGTCTTGAGCTTCGTGCGCAGCGCCCGCGATTCCGGCCATTCCTGCATCTTCATCGCGCACAACATCCACCACGTCTTCCAGGTGGTCGACCGCATCGTGGTGATGCGCCGGGGCAAGGTGGTGGCCGACGACATCGACCCGAAGAAGACCACCGTCGCCGAGGTCGAGCGCGTCATCACCGGCATGTCGGACAAGGAAATCCGCGACGCGATTTCCGATGGCCCGCAGCGGCATGGCTGATTGCTGACCAGCAAATCGCATCAGCGGCCAAGCCCATTCACGCCTTGAGCTGGCACAGGATCGCATCAGCCCCTATGACTGGACCCATGAAAGCCACCGTAGCCGACATCGCCAAAAGCTGCGGCCTGTCGACCGCGACCGTCGACCGGGTGCTCAACAACCGGCCGGGCGCAAGCGCGGCCAACCGTCAGCGCGTGATGGAGGCGGCCAAGCAGCTCGGCTATCTGCCGACGCTCGACCAGGTCGTGCTGCCCTCGAAGCCGGCGCATCTCGAATTCTTCCTGCCGATCGGGTCCAACGCCTTCATGGCCGACCTTGCCCACCACATCGACGATTATGCGGCGCGCCTGCCGCTGGTCGCTTCATGCCGCATCCATAACCTTGCCGGCATTTCGCCGGGCGCGCTCCAGAGCGCTGTGGAGAACCTCTCACTCAAGGCCAATGGCGTCGGCGTGATCGCCGTCGACCATCCGCGCACGCGCAACATCCTGCGCGAGCTGGTCGATGCCGGGATCAGGCTGGTCACGCTGATTTCCGACGTGCCGGCCGCGCCCCGCTCGGCCTATGTCGGCATCGACAACCGGGTGGCCGGCCGCACGGCGGCGCTGCTGATGGGCCGCTTCCTCGGCGGCCGCACGGGGCATCTGGCGATGGTGGTCGGCTCGCGCTCCTATCGCGGCCACGAGGAGCGCGAGATGGGTTTTCGCTCGGTGCTGAGCGAGGAGTTCCCCAATCTCACCGTGTCCAGCGCCGTCGAGATCAACGACGAGCCGGACGCCAGCTACCGCGCCACCATCAAGGCGCTGCACGACGAACCCGAGCTGCTCGGCATCTACTGCGTCGGCGCGGGGCGCTCGGGTGTCGCCAAGGCGTTGCTGGAAGCCAAGCCGCGCAGGAAGCCGGTCTTCATCTGCCACGACCTGACCAAGGAAACGCGCCGCTATCTCGTCGACGATCTCGCCGACGTCGTCATCGACCAGAATGCGCGATTGATCGCCGAGCAGTCGGTCATCCGCCTGCTCGGCTCCATCGCCTCCTCGGCGCCCTACCTGACCAAGAAATTCATCGAGCCGCGGCTGATCTTCAAGGAAAACGTGCCGGTGCAGTAGCAGGCCGGCGCATGTTTCGTGGATTTGTCAGACGATTGATCCTGCAATTCTGCACAGCAGCTATGCACGCTTCGCAATTGCCGAATCGTTGGGCAGCTCGTATTTCTTGGCCTGTCGGATGTCTTCCTCCTCCCAGACACCGACGGTGAATACGGTACACCTCCTCCCGTGCCGTGTTCGAAATCGAAGCCCGCTGCCTCCTCCTCCCGGCAGCGGGCTTTTTCTTTGCCCGCAGCTTCCCCTCCACCCGATTGCCAAGTCGAATTGCAAGAGCAATTCGGGCAATCCGACCTCTCCCCGAAGGGAGAGGTGATATTCAGCGCCTTCTTCTCCCCCGGGGAGAAGGTGACCGCGAAGCGGCCCGATGAGGGAGGGATCCCGATCAGCGCGCCCGGAACGAGGCGATCAGGCTTTCGGCCATGCGCACGAATTGCGCGCTCGGGCCTTCGGCGCCGACGCTCTGCATGGAGACGCGCGCGCCTTCGAGCAGCAGCGACAGCGTATCGGCGAGTAGCTCGGCCTGGCCGATGCCGGCATCGCGGCAAAGCGCAACCAGCTTCTCGCGCTGGGCTTCCTTGAGTTCCTTGATGACCCGCCTTGCCGGGTGATCGGTCTCGGTGAGCTCGACGGCGGCATTGGCCATGTCGCAGCCGCGGCTGTCTGCGCTGAGCAGTTCCGAAGCCTTTTGGACCCAGGCATGCAACTGGGCGAGCTTGTCGCCGGGATGCTCCGCCTCAAACTCGTCCCAGATCCTTGAAGCCTTCGCCGCCGTGGCGCGCAGGCATTCGATGATCAGCTCGTCCTTGGACTCGAAGTGACGGTAAAGCGTCATCTTGTTGGTGCCGGCAGCCTCGGTGATGGCGTCGACGCCAACGCCCTTGATGCCGTGCTTGTGGAACATGTCCTGCGCCGTCTCCAGGATCCGATCCCTGGGGCGGGAACGCTCCGCGACGCCGTCAGTCATGATGATCTCCTTTCGTCGTTTCCAAAAAAACCGTCGCCACCTCTTGACTAGGGTGTTACCGGTCTGTAACTTCCAGCATGTTACTTACTGGTAACACCTATATCACTCGCCGTCAAACGACAAGGCCTCCGATAGCCCTGCCAGAGTGAAATAGGACGCAAAACCTGCCTGTCATGCGGCTTCGGCCGGTGAAGAACGAGAAAAAAGCGGTCCGTGATCATGCGATGCGGGCCGAGCAAGGAGCCACTCCTATGCAAAAGCGCAAAGACCTGACGATCGACGAAGCCATCCGGGATCCGATGATCCGGCTGGTGATGAAGGCGGACGGGATCGACCCCAAAGCCTTCGAACGGCTGCTGCGCCAGCGCGCGGCGGAACAGGCGCCGGACGATGAAGTCCTGCCATCCTTCCTGCAGGATTCCGGTTCCGGCCGGGCCCGGCGCCTGCGCCATTTCGCAAAACCGTTCGGCGAGGCGTCCGCATCATGGTGAACTTCTTCATCCACCGCCCGATCTTCGCGTCGGCGATCGCCATCATCATGGTGCTCGCCGGCGCGATCGCCTACTTCCTGTTGCCGGTCTCGCAGTTCCCCGACATCACGCCGCCGCAGGTCGTGGTCAGCGCGCACTATCCGGGCGCCAGCGCGCAGGTCGTGGCCGATACGGTCACCACGCCGCTCGAGCAGCAGATCAACGGCGTGCAAGGCATGACCTACATGTCGTCGACGAGCTCGAATGACGGCTCGTCCACCATCACCATCACCTTCGACGTCGGCTATCCGCTGAGCACGGCGGCCGTCGACGTGCAGAATCGCGTCAGCCAAGCGGCATCCTCCCTGCCCGCCATCGTCAACCAGGGCGGCGTGACGATCAAGAAGCAGAACCCCAATTTCGTGCTGATCGTCGACCTCACCTCGCCGGACGGCTCGATCGATCCGGTGGCACTGAGCAACCTCGCCTATCTGCAGGTGGTCGACCCACTGAAGCGTCTGCCCGGCGTCGGCGACGTGCAGATCTTCGGCGAACGTCGCTATTCGATGCGCGTCTGGCTCGACCCGGACAAATTGGCCAATCTCGGCATAACCGCGGTCGATGTGCAGAACGCCATTTCCGAGCAGAACGTGCAGGTGGCGGCCGGCAAGATCGGCCAGTCGCCGGCGCCGGCCGGCACCGCCTTCGAGATGCAGGTCAATGCGGTCGGCCGCTTGAGTGACCCGAAGGAATTCGGCGATATCGTCGTGCGCGCGAACTCGCAGAATGGCTCGCTGGTGCGGCTGCGCGACGTCGCCCGCATCGAGCTCGGCGCGCTGCAATATTCCTCGTCCGCCTTCTTCGGCAAGGACCCGACCGTGGTTCTGGCCGTCTACCAGATGCCCGGCTCCAACGCGCTCGACCTGCAGCAGCGGGTCAAGGACAAGATGCAGGAGCTGTCGCAGCGTTTCCCGAAGGGCGTCAACTACGCCATGCATTACGACACGACACGCTTCGTGTCGGCCTCGATGCATGACGTGCTGATCACGCTCGGCGAGGCGCTGGTGCTGGTCGTGGCGGTGGTGTTCGTCTTCCTGCAGAGCTGGCGCACCACCATCATCCCCACCATCGCCATTCCGGTCTCGCTGATCGCGACGCTGGCGATCATGTACATGCTGGGCTTCTCGCTCAACATGCTCTCGCTGCTCGGCATGGTGCTGGCGATCGGCCTTGTCGTCGACGACGCCATCGTCGTGGTCGAGAATGTCGAACGACAGCTCGAGGCCGGGCTCAAGCCGCTGGCCGCGACACGCGCGGCGATGGCCGAGGTGACGGGACCGATCATCGCCACCACGGCGGTGCTGATGGCGGTGTTCATCCCCGTCGCCTTCATCCCGGGCGTTTCCGGCCGGCTCTACAACCAGTTCGCGTTGACCGTGGCGATATCGGTCGGCATCTCGGCCTTCAACTCGCTGACGCTGTCGCCGGCGCTGAGCGCTGCCTTCCTGCGCCATCGCGGCGCGACCCAGTTCGTGCTCTTCCGCTGGTTCAATGCCGGCTTCGACTGGCTGTCGCATGCCTATGCGCATGGCGTGCGCATCCTGATCAAGCTGCGCTGGATCATGCTCGGCCTGTTCGCGGCCGGCCTGGTCGCCACCTACTTCGTCTGGCAGAAATTGCCCTCGACCTTCCTGCCCGTCGAAGACCAAGGCTATTTCTTCGTCGTCATCCAGCTGCCGGACGGCGCTTCGCTCGAACGCACCGACGCGGTGGCGCAGAAGGCGCGCGACATCCTGCAGAACACGCCCGGCGTCGACATCGTCGGCTCGATCAGCGGCCTGAACTTCCTCACCAGCGCCGCGCAGTCGAACTCAGCGGTCGAGTTCGCCATCCTGAAGCCCTGGGACGAGCGTGGGCCCGACCAGAGCGCCTCGAAGCTCGTCGAGCAGGTGCGCGGCAAGCTGTTGCAGATGCCTGAAGCCTTCGCGCTGTCCTTCGATCCGCCCTCGATCCCGGGCCTCGGCACCACCGGTGGCTTCGAGTTCCAGGTGGAGGACCTGTCGGGTCGCGGCAGCGCAGCGCTGAACGACGTCACGCAGGCGCTGATCGCGGAGGCGCGCAAGCAGCCCGAACTCAACCCGCAGCAGCTGTTCTCGTCCTTCTCGACCTCGACGCCGCAGTTCAACTACGACCTCGACCGCAGCAAGGCGAAGCTTCTCGGCCTCAACCTGCCGGACGTCTTCAACACGCTGCAGATCTATCTCGGCTCGCTCTACGTCAACGACTTCAACCTGTTCGGCCGCACCTTCCGGGTGACCATCCAGGCCGACAAGGACGCGCGCGCCGATGCAACCGACATCTCCAGGCTTTACGTGCGCAACGCGTCGGGCGGCATGGTGCCGCTGAGCACGCTGGGCAAGCTGGTGCCGATCGTCGGTCCGGAGACCGTGCCGCATTACAACAACAACGCCTCGGCCCTGATCAATGGCGGCGCTGCCCCCGGCTTCTCGTCCGGACAGGCGGTGGCCGCGATGGAGCGGGCGGCGGCCAACGTGCTGCCACGCGACTTCGGCTACGAATGGACCGGCATCACCTTCCAGGAGCTCAAGGCCGGATCGATCGCATCTGTCGTGTTCGGGCTGGCGATCGTCTTCGTCTTCCTGATCCTGGCGGCGCAGTATGAAAGCTGGGCGATGCCCTTCATGGTGCTGCTCGCCGTGCCGCTGGCTTTGTTCGGCGCCTTCGTGGTGCTCCTGCTGCGCGGCATGCAGATCGACGTCTACTCGCAGATCGGATTCGTCATGCTGATCGGCCTGGCGGCGAAGAACGCGATCCTGATCGTCGAGTTCGCCAGACGCCGGCGCGAGGAAGGCCTGACCATCGTCGAGGCATCGATGGAAGCGGCACGGCTGAGGCTAAGGCCGATCCTGATGACGGCCTTCGCCTTCATCCTCGGCGTGCTGCCGCTGATGTTCGCGACGGGCGCGGGCGCTGCCAGCCGGCAGTCGATCGGCACCACCGTCTTCGGCGGCATGGTGGCGGCGACCATCCTGTCGCTGGTCTTCGTGCCCGTCTTCTACGCGGTGATCGAACAGCTGCGCGAGCGCGGCGAAAAAGAACCAGCCAAGGGGCACCACGACGCCCCTCAGCCAAAAGAAATCGAACCGACCGCCGAGCCGGCGCTTCAGCCGCTCGCACAAGCGGCTGAATAAGATTGGAGACCAAAATGCGTAGATGGAAAATCGCTTTGGGAACGGCCGTTGCGCTCGGCGCAATCTCGGTGGCCAGTGTGCATCTGCTCGACATGGGCAATCTCAGCGGCGGCACGGCGGGTGCGGCTCCCGCGCCGGCGGCCTTCGTCATGCCGGTGCCGGTGGTGAATGTCGTGAAGAAGACATTGCCGATCTATCTCGACTACGCCGCGCGGGTGGAGTCGATCCGCAGCATCACGCTGCAGGCCCGTGTGCCGGGTTATCTGCAGGAGCAGACCGCGGCCGACGGCAGCGACGTCAAGCAGGGCGACCTGCTCTACCGCATCGCGCCCGACGACTATCAGGCCGCGCTGGATCAGGCGAAGGCACAGGTGCAGC
The DNA here is from genome assembly GCF_003997225.1 of Mesorhizobium sp. M2C.T.Ca.TU.002.02.1.1. Classification (NCBI taxonomy): domain Bacteria; kingdom Pseudomonadati; phylum Pseudomonadota; class Alphaproteobacteria; order Hyphomicrobiales; family Phyllobacteriaceae; genus Mesorhizobium; species Mesorhizobium sp. M2C.T.Ca.TU.002.02.1.1. Next base: position 1,091 of record NZ_RZTO01000097.1, on the reverse strand, counting down.
GCGATACCGCGACGCTCGAATACGCCAAGTCCAATCTCGGCCGCGGCACGGATCTCGCCAAGGCCGGCTATCTCGACAAGGACAGCTTCGACCAGCGCACCAGCAATCTGCGCACGGCCCAGGCCGCCCTTGCCGTCGACCAGGCGACGGTGCGGACGGCCGAGCTCAATCTCGGCTATGCCGAGATCAAGGCGCCGTTCCCGGGACGCATCGGCCGCAACCAGGCCTCGGTCGGCACGCTGGTCAGCGTCGCCGGCACGGTGCTCAACACGCTGGTGCAGCTCGACCCGATCTATGTGACCTTCAATCCGAGCGAGAGCGATCTCGTGCAGATCGAGCAGGCGAAGGCCAACGGGCCGATCGCCGTCGACGTTTTGCTGCCCGGCGAGACACAACCCAGCCAGAAGGGCGAGCTCACCTTCATCGACAACACGATCGACCATTCGACCGGCACCATCACGGCGCGCGCCACGATCGGCAACGCCAAGTTCACGCTGTTGCCGGGGCAATATGTACGGGTGCGGCTGCATGTGAAGGAGCAGCCCAACACGCTGATGGTGCCGCAAGTGGCGCTCGGTTCCAGCCAGCTCGGCAAGTACCTCTATGTCATCGGCAAGGGCAACACCGTCGACCAGAAGCTGGTATCGCTTGGGCCCACCGACGGCGACCTGATTTCCGTGACCTCCGGCATCTCCGAGACCGACCAGGTGATCACGGGCAATCTGCAGAAGATCGGACCCGGAATGCCGGTTTCTCCCTTGCCGCAACCGAAACCGGCCAGCTGATAACCCCCATCAGTTTCCGGTCCGACGGCGCCCTCGACTCCCACGTCGAGGGCGCCGTTTTGCTATGTGGGTTCAGTCAGCTCCCGACGCCTGCGCTGTGCGTGGCTTCGCGGGGATTGCTCGCAAGCAGTTCGACCAGGCCGGCGATATCGGCGCGTTCTGCCTTGGCCGGCAGCATGAAGGCGCAATAGGGCTGGCCGAGGCGAACCGAGACGGAGGACAGCGCGATCAATCGGCCTGCCTGCAGGTCGGGGCTCGCCATGACCCTTTGGCCCAGAGCTATCCCCAGGCCAAGCCGCGCCGCGC
>NZ_RZTO01000979.1:0-2063 GCF_003997225.1 Mesorhizobium sp. M2C.T.Ca.TU.002.02.1.1 | reverse complement strand
GCCAGGTGTGGCTGACCACCGAGCAGGGAGCAGGTACCGATCCGGTCATCCGCTTCCAGGGCGATTCGGACGCCCATATCGTGCGCGGCCTCGTCGCCATCATGCTGGCATTGTTTTCGGGCCGGCCGGCAAGCGAGATCCAGGACACGGACGCCGAAGCGACGCTGAAAGAGCTCGGCCTCGATGAGCACCTGTCGCCGCAACGCGCCAACGGCCTCCGCTCGATGGTCAAGCGCATCAAACGCGACGCGGAAGCGGCGCTGAAGCAGACGGCCTGACCTCAGATCTTTTAAAGCAAACGGCGCCCGGAGGGCGCCGTCGAACTGCAGCGGAGGCGAGGCTTATCAGCGGCCCTTGCGCTTGCGGCCGAGACCCATCTTCTTGGCGAGCTGCGAGCGGGCAGCCGCGTAATTGGGGGCGACCATCGGGTAGTTGGCGTCCAGACCCCACTTCTCCCGGTATTCTTCCGGCGTCAGATTGTAGTGGGTCATCAAATGCCGCTTCAGCGACTTGAACTTCTTTCCGTCCTCGAGACAGACGATGTAGTCGTCGTGGACGGAGCGCTTCGGGTTGACGGCCGGCTTCTGCTTTTCGGCCGACGGCTGCTCCGACGAGCCGCCGACGCGGCCCAACGCGGCATGGACGTCGGCAATAAGGTTCGGCAGTTCCCCGACCGGCACCGGGTTGTTGCTGACATAGGCGGCGACGACATCGGCAGTCAGCTCGATCAGCGCATCACCGTTTTTCGAAGGTGTTTCGACGATTTCCATAGTGCTAAGGCCCCAACGAGAGTTTGTTTCTAAAACTGCGCCCTTTTTCTTGGATCGGGCATCGCGCGAATTTCATTCAGGAAAGGCTCTGAGATTCGCGTCGGTTATCTTAATGACGCCGCATTGAAAGTAAGTCAATTCGCATATTGACTTATATTGGTCGATATTCATCAAATATTGCCGATTCAGCTTCAAAAATTCGTGCACCGTGTAACTTCGCGAGATTTTTCTGGCCAGACCAGCATGCCATGACGTTGCGTCATCCGCATGTTAGACATCCGATCGCCGCACTACACGGCGTTCAATGCTTGGCCAATGCTTGGGCGCCGTTGCGCCAGCACAACGAATCCTGCGGCGCAACGAAGCGTAAGGACGTCGCCTTGGCGGCTGGACCCGACAAGGCGGCGCGATGGTATCCCTCAGTGAGGCGCGATATATTTGCCGTAGACCCAGCCGGTGACGAAATGACCGTTCTGCGCCGGATCGTGCCAGACCTCGCACCAGCGATAACGGATCGCCTGGCGCTGCTTCCACTGCGGCTGGCGGGCGATATCGAGCAGGTTTACGCCACCGGTGCAGCGGCCGGTCATCTGCAGCACGGTGCCGTTCGGATAGGCAGCCTGTTTCTGGGATGCGTTGGACGGATACTTTCGCGCATTGAGCGTGTCGCCGAACGGCACGCCCGCTACTTGCCAGGCGGCAAAGACGGTTGCATGAGACTGACTGGAAAAAGCCAGACCCGCCGCGAGGACGGCGACAGACATTGCGGTAGAAACACAGGATTTCATCTTTCCCCCTTCGACTTGGTTTCTGTAGACCACCTTGAACCATGCCCCTTGAACCGCCGCTGAGCGGCGTGTTCATTCGTCATTCAAGCAAATTCCGCAGCGAGACGTAATGACCAGAGATCCCCCCTTGACTTCCGCCTTCCCGGCCGCCAGCCCGCCTATCCCTGAGAAACATCCGGTTTCCGACACGCATCACGGCGTCACCCGCAGCGACGACTATGCCTGGATGCGGGCCGACAACTGGCAGGCCGTGTTCCGTGACCCTTCCCTGCTCGACGGCCGCATCCGGGCTCATCTCGAGGCTGAAAACGCCTATCAGGCGGCGCTGATGGCGGGCACGGCGGACCTGCGCGGCAAGCTGTTTGCCGAGATGAAGGGGCGCATCAAGGAGGATGACTCGACCGTGCCGATGAAGGACGGCCCCTTTGCCTATGGCTCTTCCTTCCGGCAAGGCGGCGAGCAGCCGCGCTATTTCCGCACGCCGCGCGACGGCGGCGCCGAGGAG
>NZ_RZTO01000978.1:0-2063 GCF_003997225.1 Mesorhizobium sp. M2C.T.Ca.TU.002.02.1.1 | reverse complement strand
GGTCTGGCAGGTGTTGCTGAGAGAGGCGGCGAGCGGCGACCTCTTCTACCATCTCGGCGCGACGCTGGGCCGGGTCGCCGCCGCATACGTCGTCGCGATGATCATCGGCTCGGTGATCGGCATCCTTCTCGGCAGCTACCGCCGCGCGGACCGGTTCTTCAACCCCTGGGTCATCCTGTTCCTCAACATCCCGGCGCTGGTGATCATCGTGCTGGCCTATATCTGGTTCGGCCTCACCGAGGCGGCGGCGATCGGCGCGGTCGCCGTGAACAAGATCCCGAATGTGGTGGTGACCATGCGCGAGGGCGCCAGGGCGCTGGACCCGCGTTACGCCGAAATGGCGGCTGTCTACCGCTTCGCTCCCCTCGACCGGCTTCGCCACATCCTGCTGCCGCAACTGCAGCCCTATCTGGCCGCGGCCTCGCGCTCCGGCATCGCCCTCATCTGGAAGATCGTCCTGGTGGTCGAGCTGCTCGGCCGCTCCAATGGCGTGGGCTTCCAGATCCATCTCTATTTCCAGCTTTTCGACGTCGCCGCCATTCTTGCCTATACGCTGGCATTCGTGGCGGTGATGCTCGTGATCGAACTTCTTCTGGTGCAGCCCGTTGAACGACATGCAACCCGTTGGCGCCGCCGCCCCGCTTAGGGTCGACATCGCCGAGAAGACCTTCAGGTCCGCGCAGGGCGTTTCGGTCACGGCGCTCAGGAACCTTTCCTTCGAGGTCCGGCAAGGCGAATTCGTCTGCCTGCTCGGGCCGTCGGGCTGCGGCAAAACCACGACGCTGCGCATTCTGCTTGGGCTCGACAGGCAGTTCTCCGGTTCTTTCCAGCTTCCCGAAGGCGGCTCGAACCGCATAGCCGCTGTGTTCCAGGAACCCACACTGCTGCCCTGGCGGACGGTGGAGGAGAATGTCAGGCTAGCGCTGCCGAAAGACCTGCGCGCCAAAAATCTCGACGCGCTGTTCGACACGCTCGGTCTTGCCGGCATGCGCTCGCTCTATCCGGCCGAGCTCTCGCTCGGCCTTGCAAGAAGGGCTGCCCTCGCGCGGGCCTTCGCGATCGAGCCGGCGGTGCTGTTCCTCGACGAGCCTTTCGTCTCGCTCGACGGACGGACCGCCGGGCAGCTCCGGCGCCTGCTTCTCGACGTCTGGTCGGCCAAGCCGACGACTGCCCTGATGGTGACGCACAACCTGACCGAGGCGCTGACGCTGGCGGATCGCATCATAGTGCTTGCGCCGCGCCCCTCGCACGTGCTCGGCGTTTTCGACATAGGGCTGCCCCGGCAACACCGCAACCCCGAGGCGACGAACGACCTTTTGCGATCGTTCCATCAGAAATTTCCGGGCGTGACCTGACCGCCCTGATCTGTTCAATCAGGACGGAAAGCCGCTGCGGACTTTCCTGGTTCAGAAGCAACGCACGTCGGCTTCGGCCTGCGCCTGCTTCAGCTCCGTCCGCGCGGCTTTCGCCGGCGCGCTCTCGCGGAACAGACCTGCATTCTCGCCTGTCGTCAGGGACAGGCTCTTGAAGGTTTCGGCCCTTTCATAATGGTCGTAAGGGAGGATCGAGGCGATGACGTCGATCGAGCATGAACAGCTCTCCAGCGCCTGACGCGTCTGGCCGTTCGTCTGCATGCAGCCGAGCACGTAGTCGACAATCGTCGCGGTCGGGTAGTCCCCCGCCGCGCCGGCCGGGTTTGCAAGGACCGTTGCCGGCGAAAAGAGGAGCGGCAGGATCGAAAATCCAACATATCTGAGCATGAGAAATTCCTCCTATTGCCCGCCCGCGCCGCAACGAGACCGGCGCCGTCGTGCCCAGTTGGCGGCATGCCGCAAGCCCGGTCAAGTTCCCACCGCCCCGGTATAGGACCAAAGGATGAATGCCTTGCTCATCGACGACAGCGCTCCAAGGCAGCTTCACGCCCCACCTTGGCACCTATCTTCGTAAGTACCTTTCACGATCAGATCAATACATGAAACCATAAACATCAAACGCAGGAAGGTGAAAGAATATATGTAAATATAACTTGAAGATGATCGAGCCTATAATACGCAGCTATAAGA
>NZ_RZTO01000977.1:0-2065 GCF_003997225.1 Mesorhizobium sp. M2C.T.Ca.TU.002.02.1.1 | reverse complement strand
GCGGCGGTGTTGGTGTCATAGACGCTGACGCCGTATCCGGCCGCCAGCAGGCGCTTCGCCATCGGCGTTCCCATCCTGCCGGCGCCAGCCAGGCCGAGCTTGAGATTGTTCATTGTCGTCTCCATGCGATTGTGACGAACGCCCCGAAAATTTTCGACCGTCGGGGCCGTCGATCAAAGGGCGCTCACGGCGCTCCGGGGATCGGGTCGAGATCGAGGCGCACGATATCGTCCACGCCCGCCAGCGCGGCGGGATAGCGGGCGAGCACCAGCGGATCGTGGCCCGGAATGATGTGGTTCGGCGTGCTGGCGAGCTTCTTCATGGTGGCGTAGCCGTCCAGCATGTCGGTTGCGCTCTCCAGCACCGGGAAAGGCCGGTTCTGCTCGAAATTGGCGTAGAAATGCGATGCGTCGGAGCCGAGCACGACAAAGCCGCGCCGCGTCTTCACCCGGATCACCTGCAGGCCCTTCGAATGGCCGCCGACACGATGCACGGTGAGGTTGGGCGCAACCTCCGAGACGCCGTCATGGAAGGTCACGCGCCCGGCATAGAGCTTGCCGATCATGCTGGCCACGTCTTCATAGTCGAATGGATGCCTGAGATAATTGTGGCACATGCAGCGGCCCGTGCAGTAGGCCATTTCCACGTCCTGGACGTGGTAGCGGGCTTTCGGGAACAGCTCGTGATTGCCGGCATGATCGAAATGCATGTGCGAGATGATGACATCCTCGACCTTGTCCGGATCGATGCCGATCATCTTCAGCCCCTCGCCGACCGGGCGCAGCAGGTTGCGCTGGCGCCGGTCCGCGACTTTCGCGTCGAAGCCCGTGTCGAACACGAAAGTGCGTGACTTGCCGACGATCGCCCAGACGAAATAGTCGAGCGGCATCGGGCCGTCATGCGGATCACCGCCGATGAAATTCGCGGCCGCGTTGCGGTCGTGGTGGCCGTAACGGATGGCGTAGACTTCGTAGAGGTCGTCCATGGATAGCTCCCTTCAGCTCCGTGCCCGTGCGAGCATGCCGGTCTGCTTCAGCGCCGGTTCAACTTGCCAGCCAGCCGGCCTCGACCGGCAGCACGGATCCGGTCATGTCACGGGCGATCGGGCCGCACAGGAAGACGAGCAGGTCGGAGATGCTCCGCGCCGAGACGAAATTGCCGCCCGGCTGCTTGCCTTCGAGGAACAGCCGCTCGGCCGCCGTCCGATCGATGCCGCGCTCCGCCATCAGCCTCTCCACCCGTTCCTCCGTGCCCGGCGTCAGCACCGAGCCTGGGCAGAGACTGTGACAGGTCACGTCGCGGTCCAGGTTCTCCAGCGCAACGGCGCGGGTCAAGCCGAGGATAGCAGACTTCGTCGTCACATAGCCGACGCGGTCGGTCGTTCCGCGCATGCCGTAGACCGAGGTGATGTTGAAGATCCGGCCGAAATTCCGGCTGCGCATGTCGGGAAGCAGAAGCCGGATGGCGTGGAACGCGGCGGAGAGGTTGACCGCGAGCGCAAGGTCCCATTGCTCGGCCGGGAAATCCATGACCGGCGCGAAGTGCCGGACGACCGCGTTGTTGACGAGGATGTCGATCGGACCGAGCACCGACATCGCGGTGCTGATCAACCCTTCGACCCCCGACCGCGTCGAGAGATCGGCCTTGTGGTAGGCCACGCGGGCGCCCGTCTTGCGGGCGAGGTCATCGCGTTGCGCTTCGATCTGCTCGGCGTCTTCCAGCCCGTGCAGCATGACGCTGCATCCGGCCTCGGCAAGCCTAGCCGCCATCGCCTGCCCGAGACCGGCGGTGGAGCCCGTGATCAAGGCGGTGCATTCGTTGAGCGGCTTCGCCCGGGTGGAGGGCGCGGCCCCCTCGGCTTCCTTAGACAAGCTCAAATCCTGTTCCGCCACTCTGTGAGCATTGCCAAGACCCCTCGTTCCGACCGACAGCCCGCGCGGCGCGCGACTACCATGCAGGTTTCGACTTTATATTGGTACCGGTAACAAAATGCAATCGCGGAAAAGCGGAAAGCAGTGTCGTGCTCCGGTCCAGAGGCGGGTCAGGTGCTCTCGCGCTGGATGAC
>NZ_RZTO01000976.1:0-2071 GCF_003997225.1 Mesorhizobium sp. M2C.T.Ca.TU.002.02.1.1 | reverse complement strand
TCGCGCGCCGAATGGCGCAGCGGATTGGTGTCGGCGGTCAGTGCCTCGATGCGGCTGGAGACATCGGCGTAAGAGCCGTGGTCGACGAGCAGCAGCGCTGCCCTCAGCCGCGCGATGTCGCGGATGCCGGTGGGAATGGCGTTGTCGGCGGCGACCTCGTCGAAATCCTTGACCGCGCCGTCGACGTCGCCCTTGTCGGCCTTGACGGTCGCGGCGCGCATGCGTGCGAGCAGTGGATAAGCGCCGTAGCCGTCCTTCTCCAGTTGGTCGAGCGCGGCGATCGCCTCGTCGTTCTTGCCGTCATTGGCGAGCTTGAGGGCCTGCGAGAAGGCATCGCCTGAACGGTTGGCGCGGCTCTCGTCCCAATAGCGATAGCCGACGACGGCCGCCGTTCCCAGCACGATCAGGATGGCGAGGCCGAGAATGGCCGGACCAAAACGATCCCACAGCGCCTGCGCCTGCTCGCGACGAATCTCTTCGTTGACTTCGCGGATAAAACTGTCGTCCGACATCAATCAAAACCATTGCTGCCCCGGAAGGGGGCGCTTCTTGAGCCCCGCGTTTTAGCGAAATTTTGTCGGCATGGAAGGGGGCGGGCTGGAAAATCGGCGCGGAGTCCCTGCTGCCTCAAAGCCTTCCCGGATCGTACCGGTGCCACAATTGAGCGATAGCCGGCTTCGGATCGGCAGGAAAGATCCTCCCAAAGGTTGCCAATGCTTCGTTCGTACCGTGTCCTTGCATTCAGTCTCGCCTCGCTCGCCTCAGCCAATGCCGCCTTCGCCGATCCGCCGAGATCGCTAGCCGCCTCGCCGGCCAAACCCAAGCAGATCGTGCTGATCTCTTTCGACGCCGCCCGCGAGATCTCGCAATGGCAACGCAGCCGGGCGCTGGCAAAGCGCACGGGCGCGCATTTCACCTATTTCCTGTCCTGCGTCTTCCTGCTCTCGCCGGAGACGCGGCAGGGCTATGCCGGTCCCGGCAAGGCCGCCGGCAAATCCAATGTCGGCTTCGGCGCCTCGAAACAGGATGTCGCGGACCGGCTCGAGCAGGTCAGGCTGGCGGCGGCCGAAGGCCACGACATAGGCAGCCATGCCTGCGGCCATTTCGACGGCAAGGACTGGCGCAAGGCCGACTGGCTGGCCGAATTCGCGTCCGCGCGGCGCATTTTCGAAAATGCCTATGCGATCAACGGCATACCGGAACCGGCCGGTTGGCGCGATTTCGCGCAATCTGCGCTGGTCGGGTTCCGCGCGCCCTATCTCTCGACCGGCAAGGCGCTTTACGAGGCCTTGCCCGAGGCCGGCTTCCAGTATGACGCCAGCGCGGTCTCGAACGGGCCGACCGTGCCGCCGACCCTGAACGGCACGACCCGCTTCGCCCTGCCGCTTATCCCGGAGGGACCGAAAGCCAAGCCGGTGGTCGCCATGGACTACAATCTCTATGTCCGCCACTCAGCCGGCACCGAGAAGCCGGCCATGGCGGACGCATTCGCCGAGCGCGCCTATCAGGCGTTCCGCGCCGCCTTCGATGCCGAATATAACGGCAAGCGCCTGCCGCTGGAGCTCGGCTTCCACTTCACGCTGATGAACGACGGCGCCTATTGGAACGCGCTGGAGCGCTTCGCCGGCGAAGTCTGCGTGATGCAGCAAGTCGAATGCATCAGTTTTCGCGACTATGTCTCTCGCGATCATGGGCCTGTGCCAAACTTAGGGGGGCTAGCCACCCATTCCGAGTCCAGTCACGTTGCCGGCTGATCTTCCGGCGACACGCCAGCCTGCTCGCGCGCCAGATAATCTCTGTCTATTGCCGGCAGCGGCGCGCCTTCAAGTGTCGCCTCGAAAGCGCGCAGGCGTTTCTGGATGGAGATCAGTTCGACGATCGTGGGCCACGCATTGACCAAATATTGAAACGACGAACTGACTTGACCGAAGGCGGTAGACACTTGCTGCCATATGCCAAGCGTGATTGTCCCGGCGGCGATGGTGGGAATGAGGATCACGCTAGAGAAGATGGCGTCTGCCTGTAGGTAACCAGAGCGCACGACATTGAAGTAGGCGTAGTGGAAGTAGAG
>NZ_RZTO01000975.1:0-2071 GCF_003997225.1 Mesorhizobium sp. M2C.T.Ca.TU.002.02.1.1 | reverse complement strand
ACCGGAAATCCTTGCGGTTTCCGACCGCATCCTGGTCGTCAAGCGCGGCCGCGTGGTCGAGGAGATGATGCTGTCGGACGCAACTGAGGAACGCGTTATGTTCGCCGCGGTCCACTAAGGTATGTTGATATTCAGGTGAGGCCGGCCTGCAAACGGCGGTTTCCTGCGCTTCCGGTGCTCACGTACTATAGTACGCTCCGCTCCGGTTCTCGGAAGCCACCGTTTTCGACTCGGCCTGACCTGAATCTCAACACACCTTGATCGGGAGCAGGTTTGCTGGCTAAACCCGACCGGCACCTGGAGCGGCCCTATTGCCTTGCAATCGCTTCCGCGTCTGAATAGGTCAGGAGGCCAGATCACCTGCCCGAGCGGACATGTCCAGCATCAACCTCAAACTTCTGCAGACGTTCCTGCTTGCCGCAGAAAACGGCAGCTTCCGTCGTGCTGCCGAAGAGAGCAACCGCTCGCCGTCGGCCGTTTCCATGCAGATACGCGACCTGGAGGAGCAGATCGGCATCTCGCTCTTCATACGCACGGCGCAGCGCGCCAGCCTGACGCCGGAAGGCCAGGTGCTGTTCGAGGAGATCGCCAATGCGATGTCGCAGGTGCAGACCAGCCTCGACCGGCTGACCGAGATCGCCGCGCGGCGCAAGGGCAAGGTGCAGATCGCCTGCGCGCCGACATTGGCGGCGAGCCGGCTGGGCGACATACTGGCGACGTTCAAGTTGCGCTATCCGCGTTCGATCGTCGAGGTCATCGAAACCCCGCCGCAGGCAGCGCTTGCGCTGTTGCAGCAGCAGGAGGTCGAGTTCTATCTCGGCCCCGAACTGCCGAACCTCAACGACTTCCAGTTCGAGTCGATCCTGGACGATCCGCTGATGGCCTGCATCCCGGTGGAAAACTATAGCGGCGAAAAGAAGCTCAATCTGTCCGATCTCAAGCGTTTCCCGCTGATCCTGCTCAACCGCAAGACGGCGGTGCGCGGCCTTCTCGACCGGCTGACGGCGGCGGAGGGCATCGAGCTCAAGCCGCAATACGAGGTCGAAAGCGCACAGACGGCGGTGGCGCTGGTGTCGTCGGGACTGGGTGTCTGCGTGGTGCCCGGCATCGCCATCTCGCGCAACGACGAGCGCATGCGGGTGGTGCCGATCGACCATCGCGACGCCCACCGCTCCGTCGGCATCATCACCGCGCGGGGCTACGTGCACCACTCCTTCTCAGAGCAGCTGATGAACCTGATCCGCACCAATCTGCGCGAGCTGGCGCACTGATTGTTCCGACGCTTCGCAGATATGGCAACGCCCTCCCTTCGTCATCCTAGGGCGAAGCAAGGAGCGAAGCGACGCGCGTAGACCCTAGGATCCATGCCGGAATCTCGACCGTAGAGTGCCACAGTGGGAGGATGGTCGTTGACAGCAGCACCGATTAGAATCGCCACATGACCGGCTACGTCTACATGACCGCGAGCCAGAAAGGCGGCACGATCTACATCGGTGTCACCAATGACCTCGCCCGCCGAATTCCAGAGCACAAGGCTGGCCAAGGCTCACGCTTCACCAGCCGCTACAACGTGCAGCGTTTGGTCTGGTACGAGGAGTTTTTCGATATCGCCGACGCAATACAGCGCGAGAAATCGCTGAAACGCTGGCCAAGGCAATGGAAGGTCGAACTGATCGAGAAGACCAATCCGACTTGGTCCGAGCTATTTCGCGGGATCGGCTGGTGACTATTCTTCACCCTAGCAGCGCTCGCAAGTTCAGGCATGGATCCTAGGGTCTGCGCGCGTCGCTTCGCTCCTTGCTTCGCCCTAGGATGACGAAGGCATGGGCGTTTGCGCACCCACCATTCGCAGGCCGGCCTCACCTGAATATCAATCAGTCTGGATCCAGACCGCCTTGGTCTCCAGATATTCGTGCAGATGCTCGATGCCGCCCTCGCGGCCGTAGCCGGACATCTTCATGCCACCGAACGGCACGGCCGGGTCGATGGCATGGTACATGTTGACCCAGACCGAGCCGGCCTTGATGCGGCGGGCAAGCTTGTGCGCGGTGCCAAGATTGGTGGTGAAGAT
>NZ_RZTO01000974.1:0-2074 GCF_003997225.1 Mesorhizobium sp. M2C.T.Ca.TU.002.02.1.1 | reverse complement strand
CGCCAAGGCGTGCAACGGAGCAGAATTCTGCACCGCAGTAACGCTCCCAAGTCACGGCATGGATTCTATGGTCTGCGCCGCGTCGCTTCGCTCCTTGCTCCGCCATAGAATGACGAGGTTCGGGCCGCTTCGACAAAACCCCTGCGTCGGGATGCTAGGCGTGGCGGCGCCGGCTTGACTTAACTGGCCTGAGAAAATAGTTAAGTAATGACTTCAGTATTGTCCGATGCCCGAATGCGAAAGAGAGCGAGAATGCCCCTGACATTCCATTTCCACCCGCTGGCCTCCTTCTGCTGGAAGCCGCTGATCGCGTTCTACGAGAACGGCACGCCGTTCGAGCCGGTCATCGTCGACCTCGGCGACGAGGCTTCCCGCGCCGCCTTCCTGAAGGTGTCGCCGACCGGCAAGATGCCGGCGCTGCGTGACGACGCCCGGGACCGGACGGTGCTGGAATCGACCATCGTCGTCGAGTATCTCGCCGCGCATTATCCAGGGCCGGTCGAGTTCGTTCCCGCCGATGTCGACCTCGCCCTGCAGGTCCGCCAGGCCGATCGCTTCTATGATTTCTACGTGCAGCATCCGATGCAGAAGATCGTCGGCGACCGCCTGCGGCCAAAGGACGAGACCGATCCGTTCGGCGTCGAGGAGGCTCGGGCGCAACTGCGCAATTCCTACGCCATCATGGAAGAGGAGATGCAGGACAAGACCTGGGCGGTGGGCGAGACCTTCACCATGGCCGACTGCGCCGCCGCGCCGGCGCTGTTCTACGCCAACAAGGTCGAGCCGTTCGGCGACAAATTCCCGGCCGTGAAACGCTATCACGACCGGCTGCTCGCGCGTCCCTCCTTCGCCCGCGTCATCGAGGAGGCGGGACCTTATTTCAAATTCTTCCCCTACAACAACGGCTAGAGCGCGATGCTGCACGATCCCGCCCAGCTCGACCTGATGTTCCAGGCGCTTGCCGATCCGGCGCGGCGCCAGATGGTGGACCGTCTGTCGCGCGGGCCGGCATCGGTCAGCCAACTGGCCGAACCGCTGGCGATGTCATTGTCGGCCGTCGTGCAGCATCTCAATGTGCTCGAGGCAAGCGGCCTGGTCAGGACCGAAAAGCTTGGCCGGGTGCGGACCTGCCGGATAGAGCCGCAGGCGCTCCGGGCCGCCGAGCACTGGATCAACGAGCGGCGGCTCGCCTGGGAGCGCCGGCTCGACCGCCTCGGCGATTTCCTCGCCGAAACCAAGGATGAAAGCTGAAGGGTCCCGTCATGACCGAACGATCCGTCGTCCATTCCACCTTCGTCATCGAGCGCGTCTATCCGGCGGCGCCCGAGAAGGTCTATTTCGCGTTGAGCGATCCCGCGGCGAAGAAGCGCTGGTTCGTCGATCCCGACAACCCGATGCCCAGCCGGCATGAGATGGATTTTCGTGTCGGCGGCAAGGAGGTGAATGCCGGGTGTCCTAGCGACGGACAGATGCATTTCTACAACGCGGTCTATCAGGACATCGTGCCCAACCGGCGCATCGTCTACAGCTACGAATTGCTGTTCGGCGAAACCCGGGTCTCGGTGTCGCTCGCGACGATCGAACTCATCCCGGAAGGCAGCGGCACGCGGCTGATTCTGACGGAACAGGGCGCCTTCTTCGACGGCATCGATACGCCGGCCACCCGCGAGCATGGCACCGGCGAATTGCTCGATGCGCTTGGGGCAGCACTGGAGCTTGCGACCTGACGCCCCAGTCAAAGCGTATCGCGCTTTTGTTCGATGCATGTCTCAGAAGCACTGCGGTTCCGAGCGACATGCATCGATGGCCAAAAACTATTCCCCCGGCGCTGTTTCCCAGAACTGGTCGAGCCAGATGTTGAGCCTGAGGAAGCCGGCGCTGCTGACGGCGTAGACGCGCCTTGTGCCTTCGGCCTTGGCATTGACCAGGCCGGCGTCGAGCAGGACCTTGAGGTGCTGAGAAACCGCCGGGCGCGAGACGGGCAACCCGGCCGCCAGTTCGTTCACCGTCTTCGGGCCGCGCCGGAGTTCTTCCAAAAGATAGCGCCGATTGGGATCGGCTATCGCCACGAAGG
>NZ_RZTO01000973.1:0-2076 GCF_003997225.1 Mesorhizobium sp. M2C.T.Ca.TU.002.02.1.1 | reverse complement strand
GCGGTGACCACCTCGGGGCTCACGCTTTTCGGCGTCGGCGCGGCATTTTGGGGGCTGGTCGCCGGAATGGCAGTGCTTTTCCTGGAAAAACTCAAAAAGCGATAATCATTTCAGGTGCTTCGCCGGTTTTGGCCGGACTTGCCTTGAATCGCCTATTTCGCCTTCCCATTTCGATTCCACGCAGCCGGTTTGGCTGTCTCCAACGGAAGGATTGGGAGAAATGAATACGACTGCATTGATCCGTCCGGCCTGGACGCCGGCCACCATCGCGCTGATGGTCATCGGCTTCATGGTGTTCTGGCCTCTCGGCTTCGCCATGCTCGCCTACATCATCTGGGGCGACCGGCTGGAAGGCTTCAAGCGCGACGTCAACCGCGCCACGGACGGCATCTTCGCCGGCTGCCGCCGCGGCTCCGAGAAGGCGGCCCGCTGGGGCTACGGCTCGGCCCGCACCGGCAACGTCGCCTTCGACGACTGGCGCGAGAAGGAGCTGGAGCGCCTCGCCGAGGAGCGCCGCAAGCTGGACGAGATGCTGACGGAGTTCGACGACTATGCCCGCGAGCTGCGCCGTGCCAAGGACCAGGAAGAGTTCGACCGCTTCATGGCCAACCGCAACAAGCATACCGCGCCGACCACCACCGAACCGGGCGACAAGCCCGCTCAGAAGCGCGGCAAGGGCACGAACCTGCTCGACGACTGAGATCCTGCGACAGGTCTTAGGCTGATAAAACGGCGTCGCGCGAGCGGCGCCGTTTCTTTTTTGTTCTCTTTGTAGCTTCCCTCCACTGGCCGTTTTTTTCGAATCGCGTATCGTCCAGCCATGACCCTCGGCTTCTTTCGCAATCTGACCAAGCCAAAGCCCACCCCTGTGGTGGAGCGCGAACATTGCGTCGCCGGCCGAACGCTGCCGCTGAAGATCGTCGAAAGCGCCAGGGCCAGGCGGCTCACGCTGCGCATCGATTCCGGCGGCCAGGGCCTGCGCGTCACCGTGCCGCCCGGCCTGCGCCGCGGCGAGGTGGAGAAATTCCTCGACCGCCACCAGGACTGGCTGGAGCAGCGGCTGGCCAAGGTGCCGACGAGGCCGCAGGTCAGGCCCGGCATCAGGATCCCGATCCGCGGCGTGCCGCACCGCATCGTGCATGAGCCTTCGAAGCGCGGCACCGTCACCGTCTCGCGCGACGAGCGCGGTCCGCTCCTGATCGTGCATGGCGAGCGCATCCATCTGCCGCGCCGCATCGCCGACTATCTCAAGCGCGAGGCCAAGAAGGAGATCGAGAGGCTGGTGGTCAAGCACACCGAGGCGATCGGCAAGCGCGCCAAGGCAATAAGGTATAAGGATACCTCCAGCCGCTGGGGATCATGCACCTCGGAGGGCAATCTCTCCTTCTCGTGGCGCATCATGATGGCGCCGCCGGCGGTGATAAACTACCTCGTGGCGCATGAGGTGGCGCATCTCAAGGAGATGAACCACGGCCCGAAATTCTGGAGATTGTGCGAGAAGCTCTGCCCCGACACCGACCGCTGCAAGGATTGGCTGAAGCGGAATGGTGGGGCGTTGCAGGCTATTGTGTTCGAGTAGCTCTCCGCTGTAGCGCGCATGCGCGCAACGTTTAAGACGCCGGAGTTCCTTCGCGCCCCCCTCTGCCCTGCCGGGCATCTCCCCCACGAGGGGGGAGATTGGCAGTTCCGCCGATGGCGCCATTCTGCGACGTGGCGATTGGCGAAAGCCGGCGTGATGTCCGATCTCCCCCCTCGTGGGGGAGATGGCCGGCAGGCCAGAGGGGGGCGCTGTCCCGCCGACACCTACCCAGTTCACGGCATAAGCAATTCAATCGTCATTCGCCGCGTTCAATTCCTCCGGCCTCAGCCCTTCCTCGGAATGCGGCCACGGCAAAAAATTCCGGTCGAACGCGTCGCTGCCGAAATAGTCCAGCGCCCGGTGCGCCTCGGCGCCATTGAAGTCGGACTTTTCCATCAGATGCGCGATCACCTCGCGCGCCTGGGCGATCTTCTGCTTCAGTTCGGCGACGGTTCGGTCGGCCATGGGTGTCTGCTCCCGCCTGTTGATCCTATATC
>NZ_RZTO01000972.1:0-2080 GCF_003997225.1 Mesorhizobium sp. M2C.T.Ca.TU.002.02.1.1 | reverse complement strand
ATGTTCGGCGATCTCCATCCAAGCGAGACGCTGACGAAAGGCTACGTCATCGACCAGCAGGCGATCGATTCGGTGCCGGTCGGGTCGAGTCGCGAACAGGTGCTTCTGGCGCTGGGCACGCCATCGACGACGGCGACCTTCGACAACGAGGCCTTCTACTACATCTCGCAAACGCGCAAGCGCTACGTCGCCTTCGACAACCCCCGCATCGTCGACCAGCATGTGCTGGCGGTCTATTTCGGCGCCGACGGCCGCGTCACCCAGATCGCCAATTACGGCCTCAAGGACGGCAAGATCTTCGACTTCATCTCGAGGACGACGCCGACCGGCGGCAAGGACCAGAACTTCCTCAGCCAGATCATCAGCGGCGCGAGCAAGCTGGCGCCCGGCATTCCCGGCGGCGGCAGCGGCGGTACGCCTTAAGGCTTCCGGCGCCGCCGTCTCGGCGATCTCTTCCGTCCCGGCGACAAAACCCGTGCGATCGCCTTCACGGGTTTTTGTCTGTGCACGGGACAGCTCAGCTTGTCATCCCCAGGGCAAACCCTTATCAAGCCGACCGGGTTCGGGGGAACTTGAAATGATCGGCGACGAGCGCGCAGAACCGGAAGGTTGGATGGCCACGGGCACACCCGACCAGCCAACCGTAACGTCCGACTGGCTTGCGATCGACCCTCCGGCAATCGAGGGCGTCCGGATCAAGGAAATCAGATCCGTCGCGACGTCCAACGGCTACCTGACAGAGATCTTTCGCGAGGAATGGGCGCTCGACCAGTCGCCGGTCGGGCAAGTGTTCCAACGCACGATGTATCCGGGCGCCGTGACAGGCTGGCACGCACATGCCGTGACCCTAGACCGTTTGTTCTGCTGCGCCGGCAGCGTGCGAATATCGCTTTTCGATGGGCGCAAGGCCTCGCCCAGTTTCGGCACGGTCTGGCACAAGATCATCGGCGCCTTGCGCCCGGCAATCGTCACCATTCCGCCCGGTGTCTGGCACGGCGTGGTCGCGCTCGGACCGGAGACGGCGTTGCTGCTCAACCTCGTCGACAAGGCTTACGCCTATGACGCGCCCGATCATTGGCGGCTGCCACCCGATACGGAACAGATTCCCTACAAGCTGGTATAGCGTGGAACCGGCCGGCCCCCGCGCGTCAATCGGACGGCTCGAACCGTTGGTTTCGGTCGTCATCGCGACGCATAATCGCCCGGCGGCGCTGCGCCAAGCGCTGAAGAGCCTCCTGGCCCAGACGATGCCGAACTGGGAGGCGATCGTCATCGGCGACGCGTGTCGAGCGGACACCGCCGCAGCGGTCGCCGCATTCGAAGACGCCCGCATCTCCTATGTCGATCTTCCGGTGAATTTCGGCGAGCAGTCGGGGCCTAACAATATCGGCTTTGCCCGGGCCAGCGGACGCTTCATTGCCATCTTGAACCATGACGATCTCTGGTTTCCCGACCATCTGGCGTCCATGTGCGGCTGGATCGACGCCACCAGCGCCGATGTGGTCCTCGCACGGGGCGCGGCCGTCGTATCGGCCGAGAGCAAAGGCTCCAAGCACACCCTTCTCGGAAGGGGGCGCGGCGGCTTCTATGATCCCGTCATCACGGTGGGATACGGTTCGACGCAAATGATCCGGCGGAGCTCGCTGCCAAGGCTCGGGCCGTGGCGTCCGGCAAGCCAATGCGTCTGCGAGAGTTCCCAGGACTGGCTTTTTCGCGCCTGGCGCAAGGGCGCGCGGATCGCAACGATGCCGCATCTGACGGTGCTTATGCTGCATTCGGGCGCGCGCGAAGGCAGCTATGTCCACGACGCAGCCTGGGAGCAGGAAGAATTGCTGGAAGCAATGAGCGCGCCGGACGCACTGCGCGTCAGGATTCTCGGCAACGCCGAGGAACCTGCCCTGCCAAGCCGCTCCCGTTACCTCAGACGCAGGCTGCTGGCTGCCCTCGGCCTGCATCCGCGAGCGCGTTCCTTCCGTCGCCATTATCGCCGCGGCACGCTCGTTGCCATGCTGCGCCAGACACGCGGCTTACCGCCAATGCCCGAGCGAGAACCAGACGCCGACGAATTGCTGGCCCGCTA
>NZ_RZTO01000971.1:0-2085 GCF_003997225.1 Mesorhizobium sp. M2C.T.Ca.TU.002.02.1.1 | reverse complement strand
ATTTCGGCAGGGCGGGTTTCGATATCGGGCTGCTGAAGATTACGGCCGACGGCGATGCGTATAAACTCGCATTCGACTTCAAGCCCCTGGCTGCCCTTCTGGCGAAACAGGATTCCTTCAAGTTCGATGTCACGCCCTACGACATGCGGGTCAAGCCGCGCCAGGACGGGCAGTGGGACGTCTCGGCGGATACTTCGCTGAAAGGATCGGCTGATTTCACGGGTCCTCAGGGGCCCCAGCACATCGACTTTTCCGTGTCGAACAACAAGTTCGCCGGTGTTTATGATCCGACCTTGGCTGCCTTCGTCAGCGTCACGGGGTCGATGGACGCCATGTCGATGAAAACCCGCGAGCCGAAGCAAGAGGCCGACGTCTCTTCCGGTGCCGGCACCGCCATGATTACTTCGACAAAATCGGCGAACGGCGGCATCGATTTCACTGTCGCGGAAAAGATCCTTAACTTTGCCGAAGTGGTCAAAATCAACGATCCCGAGCGAGGGTTGAATTTCCCGGTCACCCTTAATGCGCCGGAATTTTCGGTGCAGGCAAACGGCAAGGGTGTTCGGACAAAGCCGCTGCTGGATTTGCTTGCTTTTGCCGTCGCAAATGAAAATGAGGCAAAATTGAAAGCAAATCAGGCGGAACTTAAGTCGCATCTTCTTGCTGCATTGCCTGTCTGGGAAAGAATTGACGGAACCTACGCGTTCAAGGATTTCGCAATGGAGAGCCCGGTCGGTAAATGGGGCGCGAAGCAGTTGGATTTGGCGAGCGGCATGGACGGCGTTTCTCAGAACGGGAAGATCAACTATGGAATCAAGGCCTCTGGCCTGACGATCCCGAGGCAATTGCTACCCGCCTGGACTGCTCCGCTGGTGCCGACGGATATCGACCTCAACTTCGGCGGCGCCAACATCGACCTCGATACGATGGCGAAGAAAGCGATCGAAGCCTTTGATCTCAATAAAAATCCGCCGCTGTCAGAGGAATTCGGGAAGGCTCTGGTCGCCGATTTCAAAGCCAAGAATCCGAAGGTCGTCATAGGGCACAGCACGGTAAAGAGTGGCGACATTGAAGTCGCCATGGAGGGCGAGATGACGTTCCCGGGCGGCGAGAAACCGGATGCGACCGTGACAGTGGATGTGGCCGGCTACGACAAGATCGTCGATGCCTTGAAGGAAGGCGCCAAAAGCGATGAGCAAATGGCGCAGGCCTTCCCCTTTGCCCTGGCGGTCAAGGGCTTCGGCAGGACGCTGCCGGACGGCCGTCTGGAGTGGGTGATCAACACCAAGGCCGATGGGTCCGTGGCGGTCAACGGCGCCATGCTGAAGGGGCCGGATGAAGTCCAGGACGACAATTCGGGCCAGGATGTCAACTCGAGCGACGACGGCGCGAATGGAACCGACGGTTCCACCGGGGGCGACGATTCGGACGGCGGCGACAATGGCGGGGCCGGCGCGAAGCTGCAGCCCTGAGCGCTTGCGCTAAAGCCCGAGCGCGGCCGCGATCTTGGGCGCCGCTTCGCGCCAGTGCTCGACCGAGATGATGTCTTGCGGCGTTGGCGGCAGGAAGGCGCGCAACGAATTGTCGGCCATCAAGTGGAAAAGGTGGGCATCTGCCACGGAATTGCGCGCCGAGGCCAGGTTGGAGGGCTGGTCGTCGACGAAGGCGACCGGCCGACCTTTAAGGCCGCGTAGCTTGGCAATGGCCGGGCCCTTGGCCATTTCCGTCGTCAGCAGCGGATAATTTAGCCCCAGCGCGTCGAGATGCGCGCGGCGCACGGCGCGATGCTTGTGCGGCATGGCGGTCAACATGACGATCTCGGCGCCTCGCCCAAGCATCGCCAGGGCATCCGCCGCGCCCTCGGTGATGCTTTGCCAATCCGCCTGGGTGTCGAAGAAATCGCCGAGCAGCGCCGTCACTTCCGGCTGTTCGATCAGCCGCCCGGTTGCGGTTTCGGCGATGTTGCCGGTGAGGCGGAAGGAGGCGATGGTGAGCCCGAGGCCGCGCGTTTTCAGGAAATGCGGGAAGGGCCGGATGAACTCCAGCACGACATCGTCGACGTCGAGCACCAGCAGCGGCCGGTCG
>NZ_RZTO01000970.1:0-2090 GCF_003997225.1 Mesorhizobium sp. M2C.T.Ca.TU.002.02.1.1 | reverse complement strand
CTCGCTGAGATAGCGGTAATTGTCGGTGCCGGTGTCGAGGCTCTTTTGCGACCGGAAGAAGTAGAGAATGCCCTTCTTGCGCTCGTCGTAATGGATGCCGGTCTCCTCCGACAGTTGATTGATGCACGCGCGTGAATGCAGCGCCAACCTCAGCTTGATGTCGGTGTTGGCGCGCAGCCGCGTCACCGTGCATTCGCGCAGGAAGCGCAGGCTCCAGGCATAGAAATAGGGATCGAGGCGGAGCCTCACCTTGATGCCGAGATCATGGTTCCAGAGCGCGCGCAGGAAGGTCTTCAGGGCGGCGGGCGAAGCCCAGGCTGTGGCGTCGCCCGGCGACACCAGGCCGGCATTCGACTGGCTGGTGCCGCACGCCGCCGCCTCATGGCGCTCGATCACCGTCACCTCGTGACCGTCCCTTGCCAGATAATAGGCGGCCGCCGTACCAACCACGCCAGCCCCGAGAACCAGGATTTTCATGCCGTCCCTCAAGCGTCGTCACGGCGCGCCTTGGCGCGCCGCTGCATGAGGCCTCAATACCGCGTCTAGACGCGCCGCACGAGCCCTTGGTCCAACAGCTGGACTTTTTGTCTTGACGCAATTCCGGACGGAAAACCGCTGCGCACTTTTCCTGGAATTGCTCAGTTTCGAACAGAATTCTTGGTTGTCAGAATGCGTTCCCAGGCCAGCGCATCGTTGACGATCAGGTCGAGATCGTCGCGTTGCGGCGTCCAGCCTAACTCCTTGCGGGCAAGCTCGGAATTGGCGACCACGGCGGCGGCGTCGCCCGGGCGGCGGTCGCCCATGCGCACGTCGAAGTCATGGCCGAAGGCGCGGCGCACGCTGTCGATCACTTCCAGCACGGAATAGCCGTGGCTGTAGCCGCAATTGGCGACGAGGCTCGCGCCGCCGGCGCGGAGCCGTTGAAGCGCCAGCCGGTGCGCGGCGGCGAGATCGCTGACATGAATGTAGTCGCGCATGCAGGTGCCGTCCGGCGTCGGATAGTCGGTGCCGAATACCTGCATGAAGGGGCGCTTGCCGAGCGCGGTCTCGCAGGCGACCTTGATCAGATGCGTGGCGCCGGGCGTCGACTGTCCGGTGCGGCCCTTCGGATCGGCGCCGGCGACATTGAAATAGCGCAGCGCCGTGTAGCGGATGTCGTGCGCCAGGGCCGCGTCGCGCAGCATCCATTCGCTCATCAGCTTGGAGAGGCCGTAAGGCGATTCCGGCGCAAGGCGGGCATCCTCGCGCACCGGCTCCAGCCCGGCGCCGCCATAGACGGCGGCGGTGGAGGAGAAGATGAAATGCGGCACGCCTTCGCGCATGGCGGTTTCGATCAGCGTGCGCGTCTTGCAAGTGTTGTTCTCGTAATAGCCAAGCGGATCGGCGACCGATTCCGGCACCACGATCGAGCCGGCGAAGTGGATGATGGCGTCGACCTTGTTCTCGCGGATGATCCGGCCGACCAGGTCGCGGTCGGCGACGTCGCCGACGACGAGCTTTGCTTCCGGGGCCACCGCCCATTCGAAGCCGGTGGAGAGCCGGTCGAGCACCACGACGCTCTCGCCGGCGTCCAGCAGTTCCCAGACCATGTGGCTGCCGATATAACCGGCACCGCCTGTCACCAAAACCGTCATCATCTACCTCGCTGATCAAGATTTATCGGAAACTGTCTCAACAGCCACCGCACTGGAAACCCCGCCGCAAGCCCGCTAAACCTCATGTCGTTCGCCCAAAGTCGCGGTGCACTTTTGGGCGATATGCATAGGCCTCCCTATAATGTTAAGTCCGTAACAGTTCCTCCCGTCCGAGGCATCGTACTGAAACAAAACTGCTTCAAACAGCAGGGAATAGGCCACGATCCGGCGTCGTTAGGAACAGGGCAAGGGCGTGGCATTTTGACCGGTTGGGCGCGGTGGACGCAACATAGGTCAATGACTATGATCCGTCGCAAAATTGGGAAGTCGACATGAATTACCAGCGGTTCTTCGAGGATGCGATCGACCAGCTCCACGCCGAGCGTCGCTACCGCGTCTTCGCCGATCTCGAGCGCATGGTGGGCAAGTTCCCGCGCGCCATCTGGCGTTCCAACG
>NZ_RZTO01000096.1:0-11657 GCF_003997225.1 Mesorhizobium sp. M2C.T.Ca.TU.002.02.1.1 | reverse complement strand
CCTTGTCATCCTCGACGAGCCGACCTCCAGTCTGCCGATCGCCGAGACCGAAAAGCTGCTCGACGTCATCAAGGGGCTGAAGGCCGAAGGCATCAGCGTCATCTTCATCTCGCACCGGCTGCATGAGATCGAGCGTGTCGCCGACCGTGTCGTGGTGCTGCGCGACGGCACGCTGGCCGGCACGCTGGCGAAGGACCGGATCAACCACGACGAGATGGTCAGGCTGATGATCGGCCGCATGCTGAAGGAGCGCGAGAAGGCCGGCGAAGCCGCCCGCGCGCCGGGCGGCGTGGCCCTGTCGGCCGACGCGATCCGCACCAGCACCTATCCGGACAGGCCGGTCAGCCTCGAATTGAGGCGCGCGGAGATCCTCGGCCTCGCCGGCCTGGTCGGCTCCGGCCGCACGGAGCTCGCCCGCGTGCTGTTCGGCATCGACGAGCGGTTGGCCGGCAGCGTCACGCTCGACGGCAAGCCCCTCAAGGTCGGCTCGGCCGCCGACGCGGTGGCGAACGGCATCTTCCTCGTGCCGGAGGACCGCAAGCTCACCGGCATATTGCTCGATCTCTCGATCGCCCAGAACATTACGCTGCCCAACCTGCCGGCGCATGCCAGGCGCTCGCTGGTCTCGACCGGCGCCGAGCTCGCGACGGCCGAAAAGCAGAAGAAGAACCTCGGCATCAAGGCGCCGTCGGTCTTGACCCGCACCGGCACGCTGTCGGGCGGCAACCAGCAGAAGGTGGTCTTGGCCAAATGGCTGGCGATGAACCCCAAGGTGATGATCCTGGACGAGCCGACACGCGGCATCGACATCGGCGCCAAGGCCGAGATCTACGGACTGATGCGGGCGCTGGCCGATGCCGGCGTCGCCGTGCTGATGATCTCCAGCGACATGGAAGAGGTGATCGGTGTCTCGGACCGCATCGCGGTCATGCATGAGGGGCAGATCTCCGGCATCCTCGACAAAGACGATTTCAGCCAGGAGAACGTGCTCTTGCTGGCGGTCGGCAAGAAGCCGAAACTGCTGCAAGCGGCGGGAGGAGTTGAATGAGCAAGAAGGATCTCGGCCTGCTGATCCTGATCCTGGTGGTCGGCGCGGTGGTGACGGCCATCAATCCGCGCTTCCTGTCGACGATCAACCTCGCCAACACGTCCAACCTCGTCGCGCTGTTCGGCATCCTGTCGATCGGCCAGGCCTTCGTCATCATCACCGGCGGCATCGAATTGTCGGTCGGCTCGCTGATTGCGCTTCTCGGCACGCTGTTCATCGACTTCATCGCGGTGCGCGAATTGGACTGGCCGCTGGCCTTCGTGGTGATCATCGTGCTCGGCGCCGTCATCGGCTTCGTGCATGGCTGGCTGATCACGCGGCTCAAATTGCAGCCTTTCGTGGTGACGCTGTGCGGCCTGCTCATCTATCGCGGCGTGGCGCGCTTCTACACCGCCGACGGCACCGCGGGCTTTGCCTTCGGACAGAATTTCCCGACGCTCGAATTCCTGACCGCGGGGCGCTCCTACGGCCTGCCGAACTCCTTCATCGCGCTGATCGTCATCGCCATCGTCATGTGGGTGGTGCTGCACCGCTCGGTGTTCGGCCGCTATCTCTACGCCATCGGCAAGAACGAGGAAGCGGCGAAATATTCCGGCATCCGCACCGGCCGGATCATCATCGCGGCCTATGTCATCTGCGGCGTGCTGACGGCGCTGTCGGCGATCTACTTCGCCATGTACACGCGCTCGATCTCGCCGGCCAGCCACGGCCAGTTCTACGAGCTCTATGCCATCGCCGCGGCGGTGCTCGGCGGCTTCTCGCTACGCGGCGGCGAGGGCTCGCTGGTCGGCGTCGTCCTCGGCACCGTGCTGCTGCAGGAGCTGCAGAACCTCGTCAACCTGCTCGGCATTCCCTCATCGCTCAACTTCGCGGTGATGGGCGGCGTGATCCTGATCGGCGTGCTGGTCGACCAGCAATGGGGCGTCTTCCGCGCCCGGCGCCGGATGATGGAAGCAACGCGCCACAACGTCGCCGGCGCGCCGGCGCAGTAGCTTCGCTTTAACATTCACGGTCGCGATTCGATCGATGCTCGCGGTGAAGCCACCGGGCAAGCCCGGATTCGCGGGCGGATTGCGACAACGCGTGAACCGGAAAACTGCCCTTGTCGCAGAATGGGGGCTGGGCTAAGCAATTGGTATCAGAGGGTTCCAAGAACAAAGTACGGGAGACACTACTGTGACATCATCACGTTGGATCGCGCTCGCAGCGCTGGCGTTGACTTGCTCGACCCCGGCAATGGCCAAGGACTGGAAGACCGTCACCGTAGCGATGGAGGGTTCCTACGCCCCCTGGAACCAGACCGATGCCAGCGGCAAGATCGTCGGCTTCGAGGTGGACATCCTCAACGACGTCTGCGCCCGCGCCAAGCTCGAATGCAACATCGTGGCTCAGGACTGGGACGGCGTCATTCCCGGTCTCACCGCGGGCAAGTTCGACATCGTCATGGACGGCATGTCGATCACCGAAGAGCGCATGAAGACGATCGACTTCTCGATCCCCTACGCCTCTTCGCCGGTGGCTTTCCTGGCCGACAAGAACGGCCCGCTGGCCAATCTGTCCAACAAAGGCAAGATGATCGACCTGTCGAAGGACGACGCCGAATCCAAGGCGGCGCTCGACACGCTGCGCAAGGAGCTCACTGGCAAGAATGTCGGCCTGCAGGTCTCGACCACCGAGGCGACCTTCGCCGACAAATATCTCAAGGATGTCGCCAACGTCCATGAGTACAAGACCACCGACGAGCACGACCTCGACCTGATGGCGGGCCGCATCGACGTGGCCTTCGCCGACACCACCTATTTCCTCGGCACGCTGGCCAAGCCGGATGCCAAGGACCTGGAATTCGTCGGGCCGCAATTCAAGGGCGGTCCGATCCTCGGGCCGGGCATCGGGGCGGCCTTCCGCAAGACCGACAAGGACCTGCAGGACATCTACAACAAGGCGCTCAAGGCGGCACTCGACGACGGCTCGGTGTCGAAATACTCCCTGCAGTGGTTCAAGATCGACATTACCAAGTGATGTCGCAACGGGAGCAGCCAAGGCTGCTCCCGTTTTGCATTGAACAACGGTCGATGCATATCTCTCGGCGTCCGCAGGAGCCGTAAGTGCAATTTCTCAACGATCTCAAGGACCAGGTGTCGACGGCCTATGAGCTGTTGGCCGCCGGCTGGGGCGTGCAACTGCTCTGGGGCATTGGCTGGACGCTCGCCGTCACCGTCGTCTCGATGCTGATCGGCGCGATACTGGGGTCCTTGGTGGCGGCGGCCAAGCTTTCGCATCGCGGCGGGCTGAAGTTCATCGGCGAGAGCTACACCACGGTCTTCCGCGGCGAACCGGAACTTCTGATCATCTACCTGTTCTACTATGGCGGCACGCAGGTTCTGACCGCCGTGGCGCGGTCGACCGGATCGATCGGCTCGACCGACATCTTGAACATGCCGAGCTTCCTCGGCGGCGTGCTCGCGGTCGGCATCATTTCCGGCGCCTACCAGGCCGAGGTCTTTCGCGGGTCGTTCCTGGCCATCCACCGCGGCGAGCTGGAAGCGGCCCGCGCCTACGGCATGTCGGCCTGGCTGCGCTTTCGCCTGGTGATCATGCCGCAGGTGCTGCGCCTCGCGGTGCCGGGGCTGGGCAATGTCTGGCAATTGACCATCAAGGATTCGGCGCTGATCTCGGTCACCGGCGTCGCCGAGCTGATGCTCACCGCGAACAAGGCCGCGCGTTCCACACACCATTCGCTGCTTTTCTACACGCTCGCCGGCATCCTTTACCTAGTGATGACCTCGATCTCCACGCCGATCTTCGAAAAGGCCGAGCGTTACACCTCGCGCAGTTTCACGCGGCCGAAGTGAGAGGTGGCGGTGGATTTCGACTTCTACCTTTCCACCATGTGGAGCGTGCTGAAGGCGCTGCCGCTGACGCTCGAGATCTGGTTCTTCGGCATCGCCTTCGGCCTCGTCATCGCCACCGGCCTGACCTGGCTGCGGGCTTCCGGCTACAAATTGGGCGAATATTTCACCCGCGCCTATGTCTTCGTCTTCCGCGGCTCGCCGCTCCTGGTGCAGCTCTACCTGATCTATTTCGGGCTCTCCCAGTTCGATTTCGTCCGCCACAGCCCGATCCTGTGGCCGATCCTGCGCGATCCGATGTATTGCACGATCGTCGCCATGGCCTTGAACACGGCCGCCTATGAGAGCGAGATTTTCCGCGGCGCGCTGCGGGCGGTGCCCGTCGGCCAGATCGAGGCGGCCAAGGCGTTCGGCATGTCGGCTTTTACCCGCTTCCGCCTCGTCACGCTGCCGATCGCGCTGCGTCTGGCCTTGCCGGCCTATTCGACCGAGATCATCCTGATGACCAAGGCGACCGCGCTCGCCTCCGTCGTCACCATCATGGAGATGATGGGAACGGCGCAGAAGATCCAGCACGACACGTTCCGGCCGATCGAGGTGCTGACCTGCGCCGGGGTGATCTACCTGCTGCTCAACCTGTCGATCGCGCGGCTGTTCGCCTGGGTCGAATACCGGCTTTCGCCGCATCTGCGCCCGCCGCCCGAGCAGAGCCAGTTGGTCAAACCCATCCCGGAGGTGTTGTGATGTCGGCAAATGTCGCCGCTGCCTCGAAAGCAGCACCGTCCTCCGGCGAGACGCCCGCAATCAGCGTCAAGGACCTGCGCAAGTGCTTCGGCGACCATGAGGTCCTCAAGGGCATTTCACTCGAGGCGCACAAGGGCGATGTCATCTCGATCCTGGGCTCCTCGGGGTCCGGCAAGAGCACATTGCTGCGCTGCATCAACCTCCTGGAAATCCCGGACTTCGGCGAGGTGCGCGTGGATGGCGAGCTCATCAAGATGAAGCAGGGGCGGGACGGCCATCAAATCCCGGCCGATACCCGCCAGGTGGAGCGGATCCGCGCCAACCTCGCCATGGTTTTCCAGAGCTTCAATCTCTGGTCGCACATGACCGTGCTGGAAAACCTCGTCGCCGCGCCGACGCATGTGCTCAAGCGCCCGCGCGCGGAGTGCCTGGAGCAGGCCGAGGCGTTGCTGAAGCGCGTCGGCATATGGGAACGCCGCAACTACTATCCGCCGCATATGTCCGGCGGCCAGCAGCAGCGCGCGGCAATCGCCCGCGCCCTGGCGATGAATCCCAAGGTGATGCTGTTCGACGAGCCGACTTCCGCGCTCGATCCGGAACTGGTCGGCGAGGTGCTGCGCGTCATGCGCTCGCTCGCCGAGGAAGGACGCACCATGCTGGTCGTCACGCATGAAATGGGCTTCGCCCGCGACGTGTCGAGCAAGGTGATGTTCCTGAACAAGGGCGAGGTGGATTCGGTCGGCGAACCGAAGGAAATGTTCGCCAGGCCGCCGACGCCGCAGTTCAAGCAGTTTATCGCCAACTTCAACAAGTGAGCGCAGCCTCACCTTCTCCCCTTGTGGGGCCCACAGGGGGAGAAGGGGAAGGCCTTAGATCATGTCCGACAGGTCCGAGAACGCCATCGCCTTGCGCAGCACCTCGGTGAAGCGTTCGCCGGCGACTTGCCTGTCGCCGCTGTTGTCGATCGAGGTCACGTCCGGTCCCGTCAGCTTGACGCTTGCGCTGCGCGCCAGGCGGGCAAGCACCTCGCCGCGCGATTCGCGGCCGCGCGCGGCAAGCCGCTCGGCGAGGATCTCCGGCGTCGCGGTGATCTCGACCACGGCGAGGTTGGCGTAGCGCTCGCGCAGCGCCGGGATGACCGCGCGCGACACGTTGGCGACCGCCACATGGCCGTTGGCCACGGCCCAGTCGACATCGGCCGGCAGGCCGTAGCGCAGGCCGTGCGCGTCCCAGCACAGCGAGAAGGCGCCGTCCGCCTCCGCTTCGGCAAAGGCGGCGTCGGCCAGCGTGTCGTGGTCCTCGCTTGCCGAATCGCTCGGCCTGGTGATCACGCGGCGGACGAATTCCAGCCGCGTCTCGCCGGCAAAGCGCTGCTTGGCGTAGCCGATCACCGTATCCTTGCCGGCGCCGCTAGGGCCGACCACCGCGACGAAGACGCCGTTGCGGATCGGCAGGCTGTCGGCCAGTTCGCGCTCGATGAGGGCCGAGACCATCATGCGACCCGGCTGCCCTGGCGCCACACGGTGCGCACGACCGGCACATGGTCGTCGACGCGCACGCGCACCAGGTCGGCCCGGCGGCCCGGCTCGATGACGCCGCGGTCGGTGAGGCCGACGGCCTCGGCCGGGTTCTTCGAGACCATGGCGACCGCCTGCGGCAGCGAGATGCCTTCGACGACATCGCCGAGGAAGAAGGCCGACTGGATCAGGCTGAAGGGGATGTAGTCGGAAGACAGGATGTCGAGCAGCCCGTCGGCGGCGAGCGTGCGCGCCGAGACATTGCCGGAATGCGAGGCGCCGCGCATCACATTCGGCGCGCCCATCAGCACGCCGAGGCCCGCCGCCTTGGAGGCCTTGGCCGCTTCTTCCGTCGTCGGGAACTCGGCGACGCGCACGCCCTGCTCGACCGCCTCGTCGACATGGCCGGCGGTCGCATCGTCGTGGCTCGCCAGGACGATGCCGCGTTCGCGGCAGGCGGCCGAGATGAACACCCGGTTCGGGCCGGAATTGCGGGCCGATTCGCCCATCCGCTTCTCGCAGAACTTCTTGAAATCCTGGTCGGTCAGCTTCAGCTTGCGCTGGTAATAGTAGGCATAGGTCTCGAGATTGACGAACTGGCGCTGTCCGGGCGCGTGGTCCATCAGCGAGGCGAGCTTCACCCGCTCGTCGGTCTCGAAATTGGCGAAAGCCTCGAGGCAGTCCGGCGCCGACACCTCGCAACGCAAATGGATGAAATGGTCGGCTCTCAGCCGATCCTGCCGCACGCTGTCCTCGATCGCGTCGGCCAGCTTGCGGACGTCGTCGGACTTCAGGTCGGCGTCCTCGTCCATGCCCACGCGCAAGGCGTCGAGCACGGTGGTGATGCCGGCGGTCGCGACCTGAGCATCATGGGCAAGCACGGCGGCGATGGGGTTCCAGCGCACTTTCGGGCGTGGCGCGTAATGGCCTTCGAGGTGGTCGGTGTGCAGCTCGACAAGCCCCGGGATGATGTAGTCGCCGCCCATATCCTCGCCGGCGCGGGCTGCACCCGGCTCGACGGCGGCAATCAGGCCGTCGCGCAACAGAAGCGAGCCCTCGACGATATCGTCGGGCAGCACGATGCGGGCATTGGTGAGAACGGTTTCGGCGGTCATCTCAGGCGGTCCTATCTCGAACGGTCGGCAATCAAATCAGAGCAATTCCAGGAAAAGTGCTTTGCGGTTTTCCGTCCGGAATTGCGTAAAACAAAGATAGGGCGGTTCGGCGTTTCCGCTGATCCGCCCTAAGCTGTCTTGCGGGCCGGGCCACGGCCAAGCACATGGTGGGAAAGCACCATGAATGGGGCGCCCGGCTCGGTCTCGACGAACAGCGTCAGTGCATCCACCGGCACCGGCTGCCGCAGCACGTCGGCGAACAGGCCGTCGATCGCCGCGCGAAGACGTGGGCTTTCCTGTGGCCCGACGCGCCCCGACAGCGTCATGTGGAAGCGGAACGTGTCGAAGACGTAAGGATAGCCCCATTGGCAGAGGTTGCGGAACTCGTCCGGCTTCAGCGCATCGGGGCTGCGGCGCTCGATCTCGGCGTCGGTGAGCGGCGCGCGGAACAGATCGAAGGCGCGCACCACCTCGCCGGCGAAATCATTGAGCGGCGCGAATTGCGTTTCCGGCACCAGCGCGAAGAAGCCGTCGATCTGCCCGACGACCAGGCGCGGGATGACGACCGGCGGCGTCGCCTCGGCGAAGCTGTCGAGCGCGGCGCGCAGCGAGGCTTCCGTCTCGTTCGGCGCCAGCCGGAACGGCGCCTTCAGCGTCGCGTGGAATCCGTAGCGCCGGGCGGAGGCGGTGTGGAAGGCGACTTCCGCGGCCGACAGATCGCCCACGGCCTCGACCGGTCGCGTCGCCGCGCCGAACGGGTCGCGGCCCAGCCAGTTGGCGGCAATGCGCGCCAGTGGCTCATCCTGTCCCGGTGTGTAGTAGATGGCGTAGCGCATCGGCGTTCCTCGTCAAGCGCGCTGCGCCCAAAGGATCATGCGACGCGCTTCAAGTCATTGTCCTGGCAAGTCGTGGGTCCAAAAACGCCAGAGCGCTCGCGGCGACATGCATCAGACCCGCTGCCATAGGTGATTTCCATGACGGATTGACGAAGCTTTCATGGGTTTTCGAAGGCAAGTCCAGCCGCAAGCTCGTTAGCCGACGATTTTTCCGGACTGGACCAACGGCTTTGCCGAGCTGCTAGGGTGTGTTGAGATTCAGGTCAGGCCGGCCTCACCTGAATATCAATACATCCCGATCAGGTCTTCATCAGCCACTCGTGCTCGGCCGCGTTGTGGAATTTCCATGTCCGCTTCGGTCCGGCCATGACGTTGAGGTAATAGAGGTCGTAGCCGTGGCAGGCCGCGCAGGGGTGATAGCCCTTCGGCACCAGCACGACATCGCCGTCCTCGATCGCCATCGCTTCGTCCAGCTCGCGCACGCCGTTGCGGTCGGCATCCGTGTAGACGCGCTGGAAGGCAAAGCCCTGCGGCGGGTTGAGGCGGTGGTAATAGGTCTCCTCGAGATAGGATTCGGCCGGCAGATTGTCCTGGTCGTGCTTGTGCGGCGGATAGCTCGACGTGTGGCCGCCGGGCGTGATGACCTCGACCACCAGCAGCGAATCCGCCGGCTTGCCCTCCGGCAGTATGTTCGTGACGTAGCGCGTGTTGGTGCCCTTGCCGCGCACCTCCTGGCCAAGATCGTCAGGCCCGATGACGCGCACCGGCAGGCCGCCACCAAGGCCGGGTGCCGAGCAGACGGCGAGCTCCAGCTCGGTGTCGGCTGTCACCGACCAGTCGGCGCCTTCCGGCACATAGACCGACCACGGCTTGCCTTCGAAGGGCGACATGCGCTCGCCGAGCAGGTCAAGGTCCTTGCCGCCGGCCGCGGCCTTGCCCTTGCCGGTGACGAACACTAGGCAGACCTCGCGGTCGCCGGTCTTGCCGGACGCTGTCTCGCCGGGCTTCAGCCGATGCAGATCGAAACCGACATAGGTCCAGCCGGCGCTTTGCGGCGTGACATGAGCGACGTGGCCGTGGCCCTTGTCGGCCTTGACGAGCAGTTTCGACATGTGGAGCTCCTTGGATTATTCCTTCGGCTCGGCCGGAGGCTTCGCCTCCTCGGTCGGCTTGTAGAGGTAGAAAAACTGCCACACGGCGTAGCCGGCGAAGCCCAGCGCGATCACGCCCCAGAACGGCGTGCCGGACGCGAACTCGATCACCGACCAGATCAGGCAGACCGCCACGACGGCGATGCGGCGCCACAGCGGCCGGAAGAAGGGATGCTCATAGTCTTTCATCGCGCCAATCCAGGAGTTGCCAAAGCGCATGGGATAAACCGGGCGCCCCAACTAATCCACCGTTCAGGCCGGAAACCCTTGCGTCTCCACCGTATAGCCGGCGGCCGTCATCACCCGCATCAGCTCCTTGTGGCCGACCTGCGCCATCTTGAGCGGCGGGTTCTTCTTCGGATCCTGCTCGGCCTCGACCACGAACCAGCCCTCATAACCATAATCGGCGAAACGCTGAACGATGGCGCCGAAATCGAGCGAGCCGTCGCCGGGCACGGTGAAGGCGCCGAGCGCCACGGCGTCGAGGAAGGATTGTTTCGAGCGGTCGAGCCCGTCGATCACGCCCATGCGCACGTCCTTCACATGCACATGGTTGATGCGCTTGTGGTGGTTGTCGATGGCGCGCAGCACATCGCCGCCGGCAAAGGCGAGATGGCCGGCGTCGAGCAGCAGCGGAATGCCTTCTCCGGAGTTGCGCATGAAGGCGTCGAGTTCCGGCTCGGTCTCCACCACCGCCGCCATGTGGTGGTGGTACGAAAGCGGCATGCCCTGCTCTGCGCACCACTCGCCGAATTCGGTGACGCGGCGGCCATAGGCCTTCATCTCGTCATCCGAAAGCTTCGGTTTGGTGGCCAGAGGCTTGGAACGATCGCCCTGGATCGAACGGCCGACCTCGCCATAGACGATGCAAGGCGCGTCGACTGCCTTGAACAGGTCGAGCATCGGCTGGATGCGATCCTTGTTCCTGGCCAGATCCTCATTGACCAGCGTGCCGGAGAACCATCCCCCGCAAAGCGTGACATCGGCCTCCTTCAGAATCGGCAGCATCACCTTCGGGTCGTTGGGGAAGCGGCGGCCCATCTCCATGCCGGTGAAGCCGGCCGAACGCGATTGCCGCAAGCACTCCTCCAGCGACACGTCATCGCTAAGTTCCACGAGATCGTCGTTCCACCACGCGATCGGGGACATGCCCAGTTTGGCTTTCAAGTCGTCACTCCAGCTTCAATCGTTGCAGGCGGACGCGGTTCAGCCCTGACGGCCGCCCACGGCTTCCTCATATTTCTTGCGCGCGGCGTTGACCTGGGGCCGCGACGAGACTTCCGGCACGGCGACATCCCACCAGTGGCCGCCGGCCTCGGTCGACACCAGCGGATCGGTGTCGATCACCAGCACCGTCGTCCTGTCGTTCTTCTTCGCCTTGGCCAGCGCAGTCTCCAACTCGGCGATCGAGGCGACCTTCTCGGCATTGGCACCCATGCTTGCGGCATGCGCGGCGAAGTCGACATCGGGCAGCACTTCGTGGCGGGCATCCTTGAGCAGATTGTTGAAGTTGGCGCCGCCGGTCGCCATCTGCAGCCGGTTGATGCAGCCATAGCCGCGATTGTCGAGCAGCACGATGGTGAGTTTCAGCCCCAGCATCACCGAGGTGGCGATCTCGGAATTCATCATCAGATAGGAGCCGTCGCCGACCATGACGACGACCTCCTGGTCGGGCTTGGCCATCTTGGCGCCGAGCCCGCCGGCGATCTCATAGCCCATGGTCGAGAAGCCGTATTCCCCATGATACGAGCCGGGAGCGCCCGCCTGCCAGAGTTTGTGCAGTTCTCCCGGCAGGCCGCCGGACGCATTCAGCAGTGTCACGCCGGAGCCCATGGCGCGCTGCACGGCGCCGATCACCTGCGCATCCGAGGGGTAGGCGGCGTTGGTCGAGGCGGTCACCTTCGCGGCGGCGGCCCGCCACTCCGTCTTGCCCTTCAGCGCATTGTCGGTCCAGGCGGTCGGCGCCTTCCAGCCCTTCAGCGCCGCGCTGAGTTCTGCTAGGCCCTCGGCCGCGTCCGCCACCAGCGGCAGCGCCCAATGCTTGCCAGCATCGAAGACCTGTGTATTCAAGCCGATGATGGCGCGGCCGGCATTCTTGAACAGCGCCCAGGAGCCGGTGGTGAAATCCTGCAGCCTGGTGCCGACCGCGAGCACGACATCGGCTTCCTCCGCCAGCCGGTTGGCGGCCGATGTGCCGGTGACGCCGACCGCAGCCATGTTGAGCGGATGATCGTCGGGGAGCGAAGATTTGCCGCCCTGCGTCTCGCAGACCGGGATGCCAGCGCCCTGCACCAGCTTCGCCAGTTCGCCGGAAGCCTGCGAATAGAGCACGCCGCCGCCGGCGATCACCAGCGGCTTCTTCGCATTCTTCAGCGCCGCGACGGCCGCCGCCAGCTC
>NZ_RZTO01000969.1:0-2095 GCF_003997225.1 Mesorhizobium sp. M2C.T.Ca.TU.002.02.1.1 | reverse complement strand
CCGGAAGGCGGGCTGCCCGAAGGCGGCCGAGCCGCCGGCGCGCTTGCCCGCGCGGCCGCCGCGGCGGGCGCGATCGGTTGCCAGAGCCGGTTCGGCGGGATGGAGGGCAGCGGTCATGAGAAGCCTCGTGAGGATGCGAAATTGGCCGGCATAATGGACCGCCGGCAATGCTGCCGGTGAGGAGGCGGCGACCACTAGGGCGAGGGAAGCGACATGACGGAAGGGCAACCGGCTGGCTTGCCGAATTGCCGCCGCTGAGGCATCCGCGCGGCTTTTCGCGGCGATAGGCTGAGCGAATAACGAGCTGTGAGCTACATGACCGCTTCCGCCCAGACCGCTGAAGACAGACCGCAATGGGCGGCCCTTGCCGGCGTCACGGCCGCGCTTGCCATGTTCGGCGCGGCGCAAGGGTTGAGCTCGCCGCTGTTCACGCTGCTGATGCAGAAGCAGGGCTTTTCGCCCGGCCTGATCGGCCTGTCGGCGGCGATGATGCCGGTCGGGCTGATCCTGTCGGCATCCTTCGTGCCTGCGGCCGTGCAGCTGGTCGGCGCGCGGAACCTGGCGGTCGGCTGCTCGCTGGTCGGCGCATTGTGCTTCCTTGCCATCTTCTATCTGCAGAACTGGGTGGCCTGGTACGTTATCCGCTTCGTCATCGGCGTGGTCATCAACCCGCTCTATGTGCTTGGCGAGGTCTGGGCGCTGTCGCTGGCGCCGCCGTCGCGGCGCGGGCGCGTGATGGGCGTGTTCAACACGCTGATGGGCGCCGGCTACGCGGCAGGGCCGTTTACGCTGACGCTGGTCGGCACCGCCGGCTGGGCGCCTTTCGGCGTCGGCATTGCCGGCTTCGCACTTTGCGCGGTCATCCTGCGGCTCGTCTCCTCGAAGCTCACCGGCTTCGAGGATGACGGCCAGCCCGCCGGCAGTTTTATCGGTTTCGCCCGGCTGGCGCCGGCGCTGCTTCTGGCCGTGCTGGTCTCCGCCGCCGTGCAGCAGAGCACCTATGCGTTGGTCCCGGTCTTCGGCGCTGGCTATGGCCTGCCCGAAGCGGCGCTTGCCGCTCTGGTGATGATGCTTTCCCTGGGCAATATCGTGCTGCAGATCCCGCTCGGCCTGCTTGCCGAACGCTTCGGCGGGCGCCCGATGATCCTCGCTTGCGCCACGGCGACGACATGCTGCGCGATCCTGTTGCCTCTGTTGATCGCCACGCCGCTGATCTGGGGCGTGCTTCTGGTGATGGGCGCGGTCGGCTACGGCGTCTACACCATGGCGCTGGTCGAGCTCGGCAGCCGCTTCAAAGGCTCGCTGCTGGTCACAGGCAATGCGGCTTTCGCACTGCTGTGGGGCGTCGGCGGCATTGTCGGTCCGCCCGGCGCCGGGGCGCTGATGCAGGCGGTCGGGCCGCTCGGGCTGCCGACCGTGATCGTCGGGCTCGATGTGCTGCTGGTGGCGTTCGCTTTGTATCGTTCCCTGCGGCGCCAGTGTTCCTGACAGGGTTTGGCTGGAGCATCCGCTTTCGCGGGCGGTGGGGCTTACGGCAACCGGCTACAACGGCTAAGCCTCCGAGCGAATGGAGCGGGAATGATGGCTCTGGCGGAGCGCGACGAGACCGTGCAGTGGGCCGCGATCACCGGCGTGATCGCGACCGTTTCGGTGTTCGCCATCGCGCAGGGGCTTTCCTATCCGTTGCTCAGCTTCATCCTGCAACGGCAAGGCGTTTCGCCGGCGGTGATCGGTTTGTCGGCGGCGATGACGCCGGTCGGCTTCATCCTATCCTCGCCGCTGATCCCGGGATTGGCGCGCCGCTTCGGGGCAGGGCGCACGGCGCTGACCTGCGCCGCGCTCTCGGCGCTGGTGCTGGCGCTGATCGGCTGGACGCAAAATGTCTATCTGTGGTTTCCGCTGCGCTTCCTGATCGGCGTCGTGACCAACCCGCTTTATGTGCTCAGTGAAATCTGGGTGATCGCGCTGGCGCCGCCGTCGCGCCGCGGCCGCGTCATGGGCATTTATTCGACGATCATCTCGGCGGGCTTCGCGACCGGGCCGTTCTGCCTGCTTGCCGTCGGCACTGAAGGCTGGCCGCCTTTCCTGGTCGGTT
>NZ_RZTO01000968.1:0-2097 GCF_003997225.1 Mesorhizobium sp. M2C.T.Ca.TU.002.02.1.1 | reverse complement strand
GGCCTGCACTACATGCCCGACGCCAGGACCGCGATCTTCGCCTCGATCGCCGCCACCTACGTCACCACGCTCGGCCAGCTGATGGCCGTCACCTCGCGCATGGACAAGAAGATCCCGCCCGGGCCGATGGCGGTGCATTTCGGCCAGTGGATCCTCGTCTCGCTGCCGATCTTCCTGGTCGAGGGCTTCTTCTTCCTGCTCACCAACGCCGACGTGCTAATGGTGGGCGCCTATCTCGATCCCAATGACGTCGCCGTCTACTTCGCCACGGTGAAGACGCTGGCGCTGGTGCATTTCGTCTATTTCGCGGTCAAGGCCGGCGTCGCCCAGCGCTACGCCCAGTTCACCCATGGCGAGCCGCATCGGCTTGCCGCCTTCGCCCGCGAGACCGTCTCCTGGACCTTCTGGCCCTCGTTGCTGATGGCGCTGCTAGTGCTGGCGCTGGGCGAGCCGATGCTGATGCTGTTCGGTCCCGAATTCGCCGCCGGCTATCCGCTGCTCTTCCTGCTTGTGCTGGGCGTCGTCGCGCGCGCCGCCGTCGGCCCCTGCGAGAGCCTGCTCACCATGAGCGGCAACCAGAACATCTGCGCCGCCGTCTATGCCATGACGCTTGCGCTCAACATCGGCCTCAACGTGATCCTGATCCCGCTCTTCGGCCTCTGGGGCGCGGCGATCGCCACCAGCCTCGCCATGGTCTTCGAGGCCAGCGCGCTCTCCTTCACCGTCTGGCGCAAGCTCGGCATCGTGATGGCGATCTTCGTGCCTGCAAAGAAGGAAATTGCCTGATGGCCGCCGTCCCGTTGCTCGAAGAGACCAGCGGCGGCCCCGCCGGCGCCATGGTCTCCAACCTTGCCGGCCTCGCGCGCGAGGCCGACCCGGCGCATATCGAGCTCTTCGCCAGCAACCGGCCGGAACGCAAGCTCGCCATCTATCCGGCCTCGGCCGGCTTCGACCTCGTCGAGGAGCTCGACTATCTCAGCGCCCGCGCGATCGAGCCCAACGTCTTCTTCAACCCGCGCTTCCTGGCGCCGGCGATGCCCAGGCTGGAAGACCGCGAGGTGCGGCTGGCCGTCATCCGCGACGGCGACGAGTACCGCAACCGGCTGCGGCTTCTGGTGCCGTTCTCGGTCGAGCGGCCGGCGATCCCGCTCGGCGTTCCGGTGATGCGCACATGGTCGAGCCCGTTCGGCCCGCTCGGCACGCCCCTGGTCGACCGCGACGATCCCATCGGCGTCATCGAGGATTTCTTCTCGATGCTGTCGAGGCCGCATCTCAAGCTGCCAAAAGTCTTCGTGCTGCCCGATATGCGCCTCGACGGTCCGGTGGCTAGCCTGCTCACCTCCTTTGCCGACAGCCGTGGCTTGACCATGGTGACCACCGGCAAGGTCGAGCGCCCGGTGCTGGAAAGCAGCGCCGATGGCGAGGAATACCTCAAGGCGTCGCTGCGCGCGCATCACCACCGCGAATTCCGCCGCCTGAAACGGCGCCTTGCCGATCAGGGCAAGCTCGAGCATGTCGTGGCGCGCGGACCGGACGAGATCCGCCACGCCATCGAAAGCTTCCTGACGCTGGAAGCGGCCGGCTGGAAAGGCCGCGAGCGCACGGCGATGGCGATCGACCGTTACCGCGCCGCCTTCGCCCGCGAGGCCGTTCACCGGCTGGCCGAGCAGGACATGTGCCGCATCCACCTCCTGACGCTCGACGCCCGCACCATCGCCTGCCTGATCGTCTTCGTCGAGGCCGGCGTTGCCTACACATGGAAGACGGCCTATGACGAGACGCTTTCCGCCTATTCTCCGGGCACGCTTTTGATGATCGAGGTGACCAAGCAGCATCT
The DNA here is from genome assembly GCF_003997225.1 of Mesorhizobium sp. M2C.T.Ca.TU.002.02.1.1. Lineage (NCBI taxonomy): Bacteria > Pseudomonadati > Pseudomonadota > Alphaproteobacteria > Hyphomicrobiales > Phyllobacteriaceae > Mesorhizobium > Mesorhizobium sp. M2C.T.Ca.TU.002.02.1.1. The sequence continues at coordinate 260 of NZ_RZTO01000968.1, read as the reverse complement.
CGACGATCCCAACATCGTCATGACCGATTCCTGCGCGGTTCCGGACCATCCGGTGATGAGCCGCCTGTGGAGCGAGCGCAAGCCGATGGGCACGCTGGTGGTCGGGCTGACGCCGGACGCCGACCGGCTGGCCCGGCAGGCGGCCTCGCAACTGCACCTCTACCGCGAGACCCGCAACATGGCGCGCATCCTGCGCAACCGCATGCGGAGCCTCTTGAAAAGACGCTAGATGGGCGGCGGGTACCGGGGCATGCTTGTCG
>NZ_RZTO01000967.1:0-2098 GCF_003997225.1 Mesorhizobium sp. M2C.T.Ca.TU.002.02.1.1 | reverse complement strand
CCGCTGATCCTGCCCGTGCTCCCCTCCCTGGCGGTCGCCGGCTATTCGATGACCGCCGATCCTCACGACGTCGGCGGCACGCTCGGCACCGAAAAGGTGGCGGCCGCGGCCAATCTTGGCGGCGACACGCCGGCCGGCGAGTGGCACTTCTACGGCCGCACGCCTTTCGGCCAGCGCTATTCGCCGCTCGACCAGATCACGCCGGACAATGTCGCCAAGCTGCAGCCGGCCTGGACCTACCGCACCGGCGACGTGAAGGGTCCCGACGACATCGGCGAAACGACCTATCAGGTGACGCCGCTGAAGGTGGGCGATGCGCTCTTCATCTGCACGCCGCACAATTTCGCCATCGCCATCGATGCCGCGAGCGGCAAGGAAAAATGGCGCTACGATCCGAAGATCAAGCTCGACAACAACCGCCAGCACCAGACCTGCCGCGGCGTGTCCTATTATGCCGACGCCAAGATCGCGGCCGGCCAGCCCTGCGCGCAGCGCGTCTACCTGCCGACGTCGGACGCCCGCCTGATCGCGCTCGACGCCGCGAACGGGCAGGTGTGTGCGTCCTTCGCCGAGGGCGGCACGCTGAACCTGATGGCCAATATGCCCTATCCGAAGTCCGGCTATTACTATTCGACCTCGGCGCCGCTTATCGTCGCCGGCAAGATCATCGTCGGCGGCGCGGTCAACGACAATTACTCGACCGAGGAGCCGTCGGGCGTCATCCGTGCCTTCGACGTCGACACCGGGGCGCTGCTGTGGAACTGGGATTCCGGCAATCCGGATGTGACGACGCCGCTGCCCGCCGGGAAGAGCTACACCCACAACTCGCCCAACATGTGGTCGACCGCGAGCGCCGACGAGAAGCTCGGGCTGCTTTACGTGCCGCTCGGCAACCAGACGCCGGACCAGCTCGGCATGGGCCGCAGCGCCAATGTCGAGAAGTTCTCGTCCTCGATCACCGCGCTCGACCTCAACACAGGGCAATTGCGCTGGGTGCGACAGACCGTGCATCACGATCTGTGGGACATGGACGTGCCGGCGCAGCCGTCGCTGGTCGACATCACCACTGCGAACGGCGTCGTGCCGGCGCTGGTCGGGCCGACCAAGCAGGGCGATCTCTACGTGCTCGACCGGCGCACCGGCGAGCCGATCATTCCGGTGAAGGAAGTGCCGGCGCCAGGCGGCGCGATCGAGGGCGACCAGGCCTCGGCGACGCAGCCGGCCTCGGACCTGTCCTTCAATCCGAAGCCGCTGACCGGCGCCGACATGTGGGGCATCACCATGTTCGACCAACTGGCGTGCCGGATCGAGCTGAAGAAGCTGCGCTATGAGGGCCGCTACACGCCGCCCTCGCTGCAGGGCTCGCTGGTCTATCCCGGCAATTTCGGCGTCTTCAACTGGGGCGGCGTCGCGGTCGATCCGGTGCGGCAGGTGATGTTCGGCATGCCGACCTACCTGGCGTTCACGTCCAAGCTGATCCCGCGCGCGGACGTGCCGCCGCCGGGCGACACCAAGGGCAGCGAGCAGGGGCTGAACCGCAACGAGGGCGCGCCTTACGCGGTGGTGATGGGGCCGTTCCTGTCGCCGCTCGGCATTCCCTGCCAGGCGCCGCCCTGGGGCTATGTCGCCGGCGTCGACCTCAAGACGGGAAACATCGCCTACAAGCACCGCAACGGCACCGTCTACGATATGACACCGCTGCCGCTGCCGCTCAAGGTCGGCGTTCCGGGCATTGGCGGGCCGATGATCACGGCGGGCGGCGTCGCTTTCCTGGGCGCGGCGGTCGACGACTATCTGCGCGCCTACGACCTCACCACCGGCCGGCAGCTCTGGCAGGCGAGGCTGCCGGCCGGCGGCCAGGCGACGCCGATGACCTATACGGTCGCCGACGGCCGCCAGTTCGTCGTCATCGTCGCCGGCGGCCACGGCTCGGTCGGCACCAAGCCGGGTGACTATGTGATGGCCTACACGCTGCCCAAATAGATTCAGGTGAGGCCGGCAAGGTTTTCCGTTGATTTCCGTGAAAGCAGCACAAACGCGGGGGATTGTCGAAGCCGCCCCAACCTCGTCATTCTATGGCGGAGCTTCGCTCCTGCTC
>NZ_RZTO01000966.1:0-2101 GCF_003997225.1 Mesorhizobium sp. M2C.T.Ca.TU.002.02.1.1 | reverse complement strand
ATGTCGCGGCTGATGCAAGGCGTTTTCGATCAGAAGTCGGTCCTGCTCATGACCTATGAGGGCTTCAGCCGCAACGGCCGCTCCAACAAATTCGAGCTCCTGTCGCTGCCGCTGGATGGGGGTGCCGAGAACCAGCGCTGCCTCGGCATCATCAGCACCGCCGACAAGCCCTTCTGGCTTGGTGCCGATCCGATCGCCGATGCGCTCATCGATACGATCCGGGTGATAGATCCCGACAAGGAGCCGATGTTCCTGAAGAACCGTCCGGCGATCGACGTCCCCTCGCTGGTTCCAGCCGAATTCGATCCTCCGGAGACCATTTCGGCGTTCGGCCGCGTGCGCCGCATCCGCCATCTCGTCGTCCTCGAGGGGGGGCGTCACGAGTGAACCTGGCCGCGCGGGAGTTGCGCTTCCCCCACGGTTAATTTTTCCGCGTCCCGCGAGCCTCCAGGCCCAGGCTTTTGCGGCCGATTTTTCCCGTTTGTTAACCTGCTTTGCTGTAGTTTTTCTGAGCGAAATTCCTCGCATCGTCGCGCGGAATGCCAACGGGGTGCAGGCAGTCATGAGGTCAGCGGCGGTAGAATATGCACCGTCACGAGCTGAGCGGCGCAATTTCCAGCGTGTCCGGGTCAAGATTTACGGACGCTTCATGCTGGAAGACCGCACCGAACATCCATGCCAGGTGATCGACATGTCGCCCGGCAACGTCGCATTGCGCACGGACCGTATCGGCAAGCCGGGCGAGAAGGTCATCGCCTATATCGACCATATCGGCCGTGTCGAAGGCATCGTGACGCGCACCTCGCAGGACGGCTTCGCCATGACCGTCATCGCCTCGGACCGCAAGAAGGACAAGCTTGCCGCGCAGCTCACCTGGCTTGCCAACAAGCACGAGCTCGACCTGCCCGAGGACCGCCGCCACGAGCGCGTGGCGCCGCGCAATCCGATGAGCGTCCTGCAGCTCACCGACGGGCGCCAGTATCAGTGCCGCATCATCGATCTGTCGCTCTCGGGCGCCGCGGTCGAGATCGACGTCAAGCCGGCCATCGGCGTCCAGGTCATGCTGGGCACGATGCGCGGCCAGGTGGTGCGCCATTTCGAGGATGGCGTCGCCATCGAGTTCGCGGTCATCCAACGGCCGGAAACGCTCGACCAGGAATTCAACGCGCCGCGATCCTGACATAAGCTCTCCGCAGGAAAGCGAACCGGCCCTCGGCGGCCTTTTTTTTGTTGTCCGGTCTTCTCCTGACGCAGGCCGCCTCGGCACCTATCAGATCTTCATAAATCTGAACAACTCAAGATCGCGATAGTTCAAATTTTATGTTTATTCTACTGGCGTTTTACTCAATATCTACTTCGGGTTTTTGCGTCAAATAAATCCCAACGTGGCACAGTCTCCTCAAACGGGGAGACTACAACAATGAAAATGACGAGGGGCAAGCTGTTGCTCTTGGCAATGGCGATGCAGCTTTCCGCGTGGGGCACGGCAAGCGCGGGACCTGCTTTCATGCATACGGGCGGACGCACCACCCAGCCGGTCGGTCACTATGATTTCTGCCAGCGCATTCCGGTCGAATGCGCCCAACGGACGCCGAAGGGTTCGCCGGTCGAATTGACGCGCAAGCTGTGGGCGACGATCGTCAACGTCAACAATTCCGTCAACGTCCGCGTCAAGCCGCGCACCGATATGGAGATCTACGGCGTCGAGGAATACTGGGCCTATCCCGACAACGGCTATGGCGACTGCGAGGACTACGCGCTGGAGAAGCGCCGCGAACTGATGGCCGTCGGCGTGCCGGCCGGCGATCTTTTGATGACGGTGGTGCGCCAGCCGAATGGCGATGGCCATGCGGTGCTGACGGTGCGCACCAGCCTCGGCGAATTCATCCTCGACAATCTCGAGCCGAAAGTGCTCGCCTGGAACGACACGGTCTACACCTATCTCAAACGTCAATCGACCGAGAATTCGGGCGTTTGGGTGACGATCAACGACGGCCGCGAGGACGCGGTCGCCAGCGTCCGCTAAGGCGCCAAAGCGATCGGGCACGGCGCGGTTACGCGCGGCGGCGTGCCCAGGGAGAAAGCCCGGTCGAGTCCCCAC
>NZ_RZTO01000965.1:0-2104 GCF_003997225.1 Mesorhizobium sp. M2C.T.Ca.TU.002.02.1.1 | reverse complement strand
CTTGGGAAGTGCTTTCGGCGCAACTCGACATGCTCAATCATGTCATGGCGCGCGAAACGCCGGCCACCTGCAACAATTACCTGCGCAACGGGCCGGACGCGATCAGCGCGCCCGGCCACGATTTCCTGGCTGACCTGGACAGGATCGGCGCCGCGCTGTTCCGCGCCTACGGCGCCGCCAAAAGAAGCGGCCTGCCGACGGTCGCGCCCAGCGATCAGGATTGGTCGCTGGTCGCCGACATTTTCAAAAAGATCGGCGGCACGCCGGCCGAGATGGAGGCCATCTCAAACGCCAACCCGGACTTTCCGGGCCTGTGTCCGGCCATGGCGAAACTCTATGAAGCCGCCCTGTCGCTGCAAGGCGAACCGGGGTGGCACATCAAAACCGCGCTGCTTCGCACCATCGTCAAGAATTAGGCTCCGCACCGGATTTCCCGGCAAGGTCCCGGCGCAAGGCCGCGTTCCTTCGGCGCTTGGCCCCTACCCCAGAAACTCATTCGTGAAATACGCGCGCAAATCCGGCTTGTCCTTCAACGCCTTGCCGTTGCCATCGAGCAGGATCCCCGAGGCGAACAAATACCCGCCCATCGCTTCCATCTTGGCCTTGTCCATGGTGCCGATGGCGCCGTTCGCGCTCTTCAGGAAATGGCCCTTGTTCAGCGCCTTCAGCGAGGCCTCGATCAGCGCCGGGTTGGTGAGCGTGTCCTTGTTGGCGGCGATCAGCAGCTCGCCTGCCTCCTGCGCATGATCCACGGCGAATTCGTAGCCGCGCCGCGTCGCCTGGACGAAGGCCGCAGCCGCTTGTCGGTTGGCGGTGAGGAAGGCGTTGCTGGAAACGATCAGCGTGGTGTGCTCATCCGGCACGCCGTAATCGGCGTAGCGGAAGCTGCGGTGTTTCAAGCCTTTCAGCTCGGCCTCGACGCCTTCCCAGGTCGAGACTTCCAGCGTGAAATCGACCGCGCCGTTAGCCAGCGCGTCGTAGGCGGAGGTGCCCAGCGTCACGGTCGAAAAATCCCCCTTGCCGCCGTCATGGCGGATGATGGTTCGCAGCAGTGCATTCTCCCAGGCGCTGCCGAAGCCGCCATAGGTCAGGCCGTCGAGATTTTTCGGACTTTGAATAGCGGTGCGGTCGGCGTTGAAGACGACGCGGCCGGTCTCCGATTGGACGACGGCATAGACGGCTTTCAGGTCGGCGCCGGCGCTCTTTTGCGTGAACAGGCCGAGCGAGCCGGAAATGCCGAAATCGGCATTGCCACTGGCGACCAGCGTGCCCGAACCCGTGTCGCCATAGGGCAGGATCTCCACCTCCAAGCCTGCGTCGCGGTAAAAGCCTTTGTCGCGCGCCACGAACAGGCCGATGTGATTGGTGTTGACGGTCCAGTCGAGCGCGACGGTGATCTTCTGCAATGCGGCCCGGGCACGCGTGGCGGCTCCGGCAAATGGCAGGCTGGCGGCCAGAAACAGCGCCTGGCGGCGGGTAATATCAATCATTTCGGTTCTCCATCGGGTGTTCGTTGATTGGGATCGGCCGGCCAAGCAGCGTGTCGAGGATGTCGGCCTCGATCGCCGCCGCCTCGCGGGCGAGCTCGGCACTTTCGGTGCGCGGGCGCGGCAGCGGCACCGCCACTTCACGCACAACCCGTGCGGGGCGCTCGGACAGCACATAGATGCGGTCGGACAGAAGCACTGCCTCGCGCACGTCATGGGTGATAAGCAGCGCCGTCCAGCGGTGGCTTCGCCAGATCGTCTCCAGCCAGCGCTGCATGGCCGCGCGGGTCAGCGCGTCGAGCGCGCCGAAAGGCTCGTCGAGCAACAGCATGTCGCGCCGCTGCACCACGGTGCGCAAGAGCGCCGCGCGCTGGCGCATTCCGCCGGACAGCTCGGCTGGCCAGGCGCGCTCGAAGCCGGCAAGGCCGAACTCGGCGAACAACGGCGCCACGCGCTCTCGCGCCGTGCTGCGCTTCATGCCCTGCACTTCCAGCCCCAGCGTCGCATTGTCGATGACGCGCCGCCACGGCATCAGCGCGTCGCGCTGCGGCATGAAGGCGAAGCGGGCGCCGTCGAGCGGCGCGCCGTCGAAGCGCATCTCGCCCTCGCCCCGGATC
>NZ_RZTO01000964.1:0-2107 GCF_003997225.1 Mesorhizobium sp. M2C.T.Ca.TU.002.02.1.1 | reverse complement strand
GTCGTCGGCGGCAAGCTCTTCGATCTGCCGCGCCGTCTCGGGATCGTCGCTCATGTCGAACGCTCGTGATCGTCGTTGCCGAGCGGGAGCGCGCGCAATGCCTTTCCGACGGCTGCCGGCGGCGTGCCGGTCTCCTCGGCAAAGCGCAGCAGCGTCGGCTCGTGGGCAAGGATGAATTGCAGGACGCCGGCCAGGAAGCCGGGCTCCGCGGCGGCCCTGCGGATCGAGTTCGCCTCGATGCCGGTGATCGCCAGGAAGCGGGGCAGAAGTTCAGGATCGGCGGCGACGAAGCCCAGCGCCTTGACGGCAATGGTTTCCGCTTCCTCGCGCATTGACGCTGCGTTCGCCATCATTACCTTTGGGATGGTGGATTTTTTGAGTCTCCTTCCGCAGTAACGGCAAGCGTCGCTTGCGGCAAGCCTCCGCTCTCTCCCGTACAACGTCCGAAGGTGGAAAATGGTGCAGCTTTCCAACCTCCGGTTTCCGTTTCGTCAATCATATTGGGCTAGAGTGGAAAAGGGTTGGGTGCGGTCCGAAGGGGACGCATTGCGACGGCCTTCGGCTTCGAGGGCGGTCGGGACGGGAAACTGATGGCTAAGAAGGTCATGATCGTCGAGGACAACGAGCTCAACATGAAGCTCTTTCGGGACCTCATCGAAGCCAGCGGTTACGACACGGTTCGCACACGCAACGGGCTGGAGGCGCTGGATCTCGCGCGCCAGCACCGGCCGGACCTCATCCTGATGGACATCCAACTGCCCGAAGTCTCCGGCCTGGAAGTGACGAAATGGCTGAAGGAAGACGACGAGCTGCATTCGATTCCGGTCATCGCCGTCACCGCTTTCGCCATGAAGGGCGATGAGGAGCGCATCCGTCAGGGCGGCTGCGAGGCCTATATCTCCAAGCCGATCTCGGTGCCGCGCTTCATCGAGACGATCAAATCCTATCTGGGCGACGCCTGATGCCCGAGACCAGCAGAACCGGAGTTTTTTGAGATGACAGCGCGGATCCTCGTCGTCGACGATATCCCCGCCAATGTGCGGCTGCTGGAGGTTCGGCTGCTTGCCGAGTATTTCGAGGTGCTAACCGCCAGCAATGGTCCGGATGCGATCGAGACCTGCGAGAACGGCAAGGTCGACGTGGTGCTGCTCGATGTGATGATGCCTGACATGGACGGGTTCGAGGTCTGCAGGCGCCTGAAGAGCGACCCGGCGACCTCGCATATCCCCGTCGTCATGATCACCGCGCTCGACCAGGTCTCGGACCGGGTGCGCGGCCTCGAGGCCGGCGCGGACGATTTCCTGACCAAGCCGGTCAACGACCTGCAACTGATGACGCGCGTGAAGAGCCTCGTCAGGCTGAAATCGCTGACCGACGAGCTCAGGCTGCGCGCCTCGACCACGCGCAATATCGGCATCGAAGAGCTTCTGAGCCGCGATTTCGCGACCGGAGACGCCAAGCCGAGAGTGCTCCTCGTCGACGAGCGCAAATCTTCCGTCGAACGCATCCAGAAGATGTTGCGCAACAGCGCCGAGCTCGATGTCGCGACCGATCCGAACGCAGGGTTCTTCCAGGCCGCCGAGACACCGTATGAATGCGTGCTGGTGTCGACTGCCTTCACCGGCTTCGATGCGCTGAGGCTCTGCTCGCAACTGCGTTCGCTCGACCGCACCCGCTTCCTGCCGATCATGCTGCTCGCCGACGAAGGCGAGGAGGGCCGCATCCTGCGTGGCCTGGAGCTCGGCATCAACGATTACCTGATCCGGCCGATCGACCAGCACGAGCTGACGGCGCGCCTGCGCACGCAGGTGCGGCGCAAACGCTATAACGACCAGTTGCGCGCCAGTGTCGCGCAGACCATCGAGATGGCGGTGATCGACGGGCTGACCGGGCTGCATAACCGGCGCTACCTCGACAGCCATCTGCAGACGCTGTTCGATCGAGCCGTGGCGCGGCGGCGGCCGCTGTCGGTGATGATCACCGATCTCGATCGCTTCAAGTCGATCAACGACACTTATGGCCATGACGGCGGCGACGATGTGCTGCGCGAATTCGCCAGGCGGCTGCGCAAGAACGTGCGCGGCATCGATCTCGCCTGCCGCTTCGG
>NZ_RZTO01000963.1:0-2110 GCF_003997225.1 Mesorhizobium sp. M2C.T.Ca.TU.002.02.1.1 | reverse complement strand
CGGATGGACGACGCGGATGCCGGTGTCGAAGCCCTTCTTCTCGGCCGTCTCCAGCGCCGCCACCGAGGTGCCCATATGGCGGACCTCCTCGATGAACTTAGCCAGCTCGACGTTGCTTTCGGCGGCTTTCCGCGCCAGCGGATGGTCGGCCGCGACCGCCATGAAGGAGGCGCCGAAGATGGTATCGGGCCTTGTCGTATAGACTTCCAGCTCTCGGGCATCGCCGACAGGCTTCGCCAGCGGCCAGCGGATCAGCAGCCCTTCCGAGCGACCGATCCAGTTGTGCTGCATCAGCTTGACCTTCTCCGGCCATTCTTCGAGCCGGTTGAGCGAGTCCAGCAGATCCTGCGCGAAGTCGGTGATCTTGAAGAACCACTGCGTCAGCTCGCGCTGCTCGACCAGCGCGCCCGAACGCCAGCCGCGGCCGTCGATGACCTGCTCGTTGGCAAGCACCGTCATGTCCTCCGGGTCCCAATTGACCTTGGAGGATTTGCGCGTCACCAGCCCCTTCTCGACGAAGTCGAGGAACAGCATCTGCTGGCGGTGATAGTAGTCGACGTCGCAGGTCGCGAATTCGCGCGCCCAGTCGAGCGACAGGCCCATCATCTTGAGCTGCTCGCGCATGACCGCGATGTTTTCGTAGGTCCAGTCCTTGGGGTGGACCTTGTTCTGCATGGCGGCGTTTTCGGCCGGCATGCCGAACGCGTCCCAGCCCATCGGATGCAGCACGTTGAAGCCCTTGGCGCGCTTGTAGCGCGCCACCACGTCGCCCATCGTGTAGTTGCGGGTGTGGCCGATATGGATCTTGCCCGACGGATAGGGGAACATCTCGAGCACGTAGTATTTCGGCTTCGGGTCGTCGTTGCGGGCCTCGAACAGCTTCTTTTCGGCCCAGGCTTTCTGCCATTTGGGCTCTGACGTGCGCGGATTGTATCGTTCAGTTGCCATCGGATGTTTTTCACTTAAAAGCAGGCACAGGGCGCCGGACACGGCCGGCGGCTGGGAAATGTCGTCGCGGTGTTCACCATGGATTGCCGGACCCGTCAACTGCGGCGAGCCGGCCCGGCCATGAAAACTATAGGCAGGATAGTGGGATGACGAACGCCGTAGAGCAGCTTCACGCGGTCAAGGCGAAGATCGCAAACGCCGAGCGCGAGGCAAGGCGCGAGCCCGGCGCCGTCACGCTGGTGGCCGTGTCGAAGACCTTCACGGCCGAGGACGTTCGCCCTGTGATCGAGGCCGGCCAGCGCGTTTTCGGCGAGAACCGCGTGCAGGAAGCCCAAGGCAAATGGCCGGCGCTGAAAGCGGCATTTGGCGGTGTCGAGCTGCATCTGATCGGCCCGCTGCAGTCCAACAAGGCCAGGGAAGCCGTCGCGCTCTTCGATGTCATCGAAACGGTCGACCGTGAAAAGATCGCCGCCGAACTGGCTAAGGAGATGGCAAGGCAGGGTCGCTCACCAAAACTCTACGTCCAGGTCAACACCGGCTCCGAGCCGCAAAAGGCCGGCATCGAGCCGCGCGACGCGGTCGCCTTCGTCAAGCGCTGCCGCGACACGCATGGCCTCGCCATCGAAGGCCTGATGTGCATCCCGCCGGCCGACGAAAACCCCGGCCCGCATTTCGCGCTGCTGGACAAGCTCGCCCGCGAGGCCGGCGTCGAAAAACTGTCGATGGGCATGTCCGGCGACTACGAGACCGCCATCGCTTTCGGCGCGACGAGCGTCAGGGTCGGCTCGGCAATTTTCGGCAATCGGTAGATAAAGAGCGCCTCAAGCGGCGTAGGCCTCCCTTGAGGCGGGCGCGTCATACCACCGCATTGTCGCATGGGATCACGACGCTAGCTCAGTGCGCAGGAAGCCAGTGGCTCCTTTCAAGGCAAAGGAGGTCCCTATGACCGCCATACGCCACAGCCAGCAAACCACACAAAACCGGCAAGTCTCCCGCGGGCTGCATCGATGGGTGTATTTCGCCATGGTGGGACTCGCGGCCTGCTATGCGCTTTCGGCCTGGGTCGGCTTCGCGGGCAGCGGCGCTGCCGACTATCTGCTGTTCGTCGTAACCGGATTCATCGTCATGTCGGCCGCGTTGCCGGCCATCGCCGGCCGTGTCT